>NZ_BCPS01000082.1:0-226230 GCF_016586185.1 Paenibacillus sp. EPM92 | reverse complement strand
TTATGATTATGAGGGTTGAGGTGACAACGGAGTCTCTGCATGAGTCGGTTGCGGAAGCTGCGGATGGCCGGTATGGGAGTTCGTCATGAACACGGGATAAGGTGCAATCGAAGAGGTTGTCTCGATAAGGACAACCTTTTTGAGTTATCCTAAATTGTGATATAATCGTTGATATGTTGAAGTACGGATGGGGTTGAGCGATGATGATGACCGATCAGGAAAAGAAGTTTTTACTCAAGATTAGTCGCATGTACTATTTTGACGAACTCACGCAGGCGGAAATCGCCAAGAAGGTGGGCGTTTCCAGGCCGATTATTTCCAAGGGTCTGCAGAAGGCGCGTAATGAAGGGTTGGTTGAAATCATTATTCATGACCAGGCCTTTCAAACGATAAATCTGGAGCAAGAAATTGAAACCGCCTTTTCACTGGTTGATGTCGTCGTTGTGCCTACAGCCGATATGCCCGCTGAAATTGCGAAGAGTGTCTTATCTAAAGCTGCGGCCTCGTATGTGCTGAAGCATCTAAAGGACGTATCTAAGATCGGCATCTCCTGGGGGACGACCTTGTACAATCTGGTCAAGGAATTTCCGAATGAAGCTCATGACGATTTGAAGGTAATCCCGCTTGTAGGCGGTATGGGATCTAACCGGATCGAGCTTCACTCGAATCAGATTGCCTATGAATTATCCAAGAAGCTAGGCTGCAGCTGTGAATCGTTATATGCTCCTGCTATTGTAGAAAGCGAGAATTTTCGAGACCTGCTGCTGCAAACGCCGACGGTTGCCGATGTACTTGAAGAAGCGAAGAAAATCGACCTTGCCATAGTGGGAATCGGAAATCCGTACATGAATTCGACGATGGAGGAGATCGGATATCTCGGCGCTAAAGAGCTCAGAAGTATCAAAGAGGCAGGTGTGGTAGGGGATATCAACTCATGCTTTATTTGTGCAGACGGCTCCATTGCCAAGGACACGATCAATGAACGGGTCGTTGGGATTCGTGTGGACGATCTAAGGAATGTGGGGAAGGTTATTGCTGTCGTTGAAGGAGCTCATAAGGTAGAGGCGATCCTGGCGACGCTTCGGGGAGGCTATATTCACACGTTGATAACCGATGAGCAAACGGCCGTAGAGTTGACGCTAAAGATGAGAGGCCAAAAGTAATGGGCATGACCTCTGGTTGCAGACGATGCAGCCTTTTTTATTAGTGAAACCGCTTTTTGATATTGATACTTCGAATGAAAGCGGTTTATAATAACAGTGACAATCGCAAAATTCGACAAATTTAGCGTATCGCATAAAAGGACAGCGAAGGCTGCTGCTCAGCAAAGAAGGGAGATGAAAGTATGTCTTCGTACAAAAGGTGCGGAGCAAAACCCGGGATTCCTGTTAGCCACATGGAATAGGATATAATATGGTGAAAATTTGAGAATAATCGGGGGAACGATATGAAAGAGACTCAGATCAATACTTCTCTTTTTTGTATCCGGTGTAAAGAAGAAACCGACCACACGATCACCTATTTAAATAAACATATTTCTCGAATCCATTGTGATTTTTGCGGTAGACAGATGGATATTCATATTGACATTTCTCACGAAATTTACGATGAAGTTGTGAAGAGAATCAGGAGCAAGCCGGTACGCATGACGGAAGAATACCGCCATCACCTGAAGGAGTTTCTGCTCTCGTTGCCGGTAAGGATCGTTAGTAAGCCGTACCGGGTGTATAGGGAAGCCAAAGAGATCGAAGGATACTTTAAGAAGTACAGTGTTAGAAAAAAGTAATTTCAAGAACCGCCGCGGCGAACAGAATCCCTCACCGAATCGCCTCACCGAATCGCCTCTGCGAGGCCCTGTACCCGATTCCGGGCGTCCAGCTTCCTGATGGCGGACTTCGCATCATCTTGTATGGTAAATTTATCATGAATCCTGAACATCACAAACGGAGCTGCGCGGGATTGCGGGCTCCGTTTTCTATTGCACGCCGGAGCCTGTACGCGCAGTTCCGAATCTGAATAAATGGTTATGGAATCATTCCTTGAAAATAAGAAAGTACAGTCTCGATGGAGACCACATCCGCGTACTTGGCTTGCAAATCGAATAAGCTCTGCTTATGTGCCGCTTCCGACCGGTCTCCGACAGCTTCTTCTACGATCATAGGGCGGAATCCGTAAGAGATAGCGTCTACAGCGGTTGCGCGTATACAGCCGCTTGTTGTGCAGCCGGTTAGGATTACCGTGTCCACTTGCTGGGATACGAGGCGGGATACGAGGTCCGTTCCGAAAAACGATGAGGCATATTTCTTGACAATGATCGTATCGCCAGGTTCCCTATGAAGGGTGGAATCTACAGCTACGACATCTGTGCCTGATCGAAGCGTAACCAACCCGCTCTGCTTCAAGGCCCAAATGCCCGCGTCTTTAAGATTGTCATCATAGCTGACCGTTGTGAAAATAACGGGAATGCGCAATAACCGCGAGGCGTCGATCAGACGGTTCGTCTGCAGCAGCTGCTTATCCACATTGGCGGCCAATACCAAGTCAGGGTTCCGGTAATCTGTAAACGCTTTAATAAAATCTACAACTACAATCGCCGGACGCTGTCCAAAACCGATTCGCTGTCCAAATCCTTTTTCTTTAAAAAAAGTTTCCTCGTCAATATGAGTCATGCTATTCCGCCCCTTCGTTATGGATTAAAACTTATATAAACTTATTCAAAAATTAACATAAAATATAAATGTTAGTCAATATTATATCGGTTTGAAAGGTTTAAAATAAAAATAAAAAATAATTGGTGCGTATAGCGGAACATTTGCGTTGAAAGCTTAAGGAAAGGGGAGTAAGCTATCCCTGTTCCATGTTGAAAGCGCTTAGAAACTGAAGGGGGAAGGAGTGCATGTCTATGGCTAAACCATGTGATGCGGCGGGGAGGAGTGCTTATTCGGGTGCCGGATTTTTTTACATGCCATGTGTAACCGGTTTACTACACTTGAAAGAAGGATCCTATGTCAACGATTAGGGACGTTGCCAAGTTGGCCGGGGTTTCGGTTGCCACCGTCTCCAGAGTTATTAATCAAAAAGGCTACATAGGCAAAGACACGGAAAAGAAGATCAAAGCTTGTATGGCCAAGTTGCAATATTCACCCAGTTCAGTTGCCCGGGGCCTGGCAGGCAAGAAAACAGATACCATTGCACTGCTTATTCCCGATATCACCAATCCGTTTTTTCCCGAAATCGCCAGAGCGGTGGAGGATACGGCAAGCAGTTATGGGATAACCACCCTTTTGGGAAATTGTGATGAAAACGGAGTTAAGGAGCTTCGGTATCTCGATATTCTCAAGAAACGCTATGTCGATGGCATCATATTTGCCGAGCATGGTCTTACATGGAATGAAATTCACGGCATACTGGGTTCCGGAATGCCTATTGTATCTCTTGATCGCGCTGCGCTTTCCGAAGAGGTTTCCTCTGTTCGGGTGAACCATTATCAGGGTGCCGTTCTTGCCGTCGAACATTTGCTGTCCATCGGCTGCAGAAGAATAGCGCATATAAGCGGTCCGAATCACCTTATTACTTCCGCCAACCGGAATCGCGGTTATACCGATACCTTGCGAAACGCCGGATGCTTTGATCCTGATCTTGTTTATGAAGGGGATTTCAGTATGGAGTGCGGGATGCGTGTAACTGAACAATTACTGAAGGAAAACGAAGGGGTAGACGGGATTTTCACCTCCAACGATCTCATGGCCGTTGGTGCATTAAAAACATTGATTCGATCGGGTGTTAAAGTCCCTGAGGATGTGGCTCTTATCGGTTTTGACGGGATCAGCATGACACAGATGGTAGAGCCGGAAATCAGCACCATCGCGCAGCCGATATACGAAATCGGAAAACAAGCGGTATTTCAATTAATTCATCAAATCGAAGACCGTCATGAGCTGCCGGAGATGACCCCCCGTGTCTTGGAAACCAAGCTGATCCAAAGAGCTACAACAACAAGATTTTAATAGGGTGTAGCCTGCTTTATTGAAATAACAAAGGATATCATGAGGAGGTTCACATGCAGCGTATTATTCTGGATACGGATATCGGTACAGATGTGGATGATGCCCTGGCTTTAGCATTGGCCTTAAGGTCTCCGGAAATTGTATTGGAGGGAGTAACAACGGTTTATGGGGATGTAGATATTCGTGCGCGTCTGGTAAAAAAACTGATGCATTTAGCTAATCGCCATGATGTGTGCGTCTACAAAGGGATTGAGAAGCCGCTGCTGCAAAATCGGGAAGTGTTTTGGGCGGGACATGAAGAGCTGTTGTTATCGAATCATGAAGCCTTCGACATTGAAGACCGGCATGCCGTTGATTTTATCATTGACAAGATTATGAGCAATCCCGGCGAGATTACCCTTGTACCGATCGGGCCCCTTACCAACATTGCGGTCGCCATAATTCGTGAACCCCGAATTGTTGAGCATGTTAAGGAGATCATCCTGATGGGGGGCGTTACTCGCCTAGGGAATAACGGAATTGAATTGCCTCCGATTGAGCATAACGTGAAATGCGATCCCGAGGCGGCATCCCTTGTTTTTTCCTCCGGGGCTCCAATCGTCATGGTTGGATTGGACGTTACGATGAAGGTTCGAATCACATCAAAGGAAAAAGATGAGCTTTATGCTTCCGGAGATCCGCTAAATATCGCATTGGCCCAGTCCATTGAGAAATGGTTGCGTTTTCGGGGCAAGGATTGGACGGCGATGCATGATCCGCTGGCTGTATCTTTATTGGTTGACCGGTCCATTGTCCAAACGCAAAGAATGAACATAAGAGTAGAATACGATCACCGCCATCCTACAGGACAAACCGTCGCGGTTTTCTCTGAAGACGCCAATGTGGAGATAGGCTTGGAAGTGGATAATGAAAGGTTTATCCGATTGTTAATGGATCGGTTGCTTGCACAAAATTGAAAATAGGGGAGAAAAAGAAATGAAAAAAATCGTATCTGTACTGCTGATCGCTATGTTGGCATTTACTGCAATCGCCGGCTGCTCTTCGGGTAACCAGCCGGTGCCGGAAGCTAAAACGCCAGACAACACAGGTTCGGATAAGCAAGCAAAAACGGAAATCACGATCATGGTTCTCGGCGAATGGCTCAAAGATCTTCAGGTGCTTGTAGGAAAATTCGAAGAAGCAAATCCCGACATCAAAGTGAGTGTGGTTTCGTTGCCGTTCCGGCAACTATTCGAAGGAATCGAGGTACAGATGAATTCGAAGAAACCTACCTTTGATTTATTTACAGTAGATGGTCCTCTGGTTGCGAACTACACGGCCAAGGGCTTCCTGGAACCGTTAGACAGCTATATTACCGCCGAACAAAAAGGAAAGCTGATCGACTCCTCTGTGCAGTTAGGGACGTTTAACGGCAAGTTCATGGCATCCCCGTTAAATACTTCCAGTCAGCTGTTATACTACAACAAAGACATTCTCACGGCCAAAGGAGTTACACCGCCTTCAAGCGACCCGAAAGAACGTTGGACATGGGAAAAATTAGTGGAAGAAGGAAAGAAACTGACCTATGACAGCAACGGAGACGGGCAAACGGATGTATTCGGTTTTAGTTTCCAGCAAATTGGCCGCCCTTATCAGGTATTGCCTTTGGCGCACAGCTTAGGGGCGAAAGTCATCAGCGACAACGGCATCCAAGCAAGCGGGTTTACGAACTCTCCAGAGATGGTTCAGGCAAGCAAATTTTACTTTGACTTATTCAATACGTGGAAGATTAGTCCCAAAATTAGCCCCGATGTGTCCATCGATTACTTTGCAACAGGTAAAGTGGCGATGTTTGTTGGAGGAACGGCGTTATTGAAGCAGCTTCAAGATAAAGGTCTTTCTTTCGGTTATGCGCCTATTCCTTATTTCGACGGGCAAAAACCGGCAACGCCGACCGGAAGCTGGCATTTAGGCATTTCCCAATTCTCCACCAAGAAAGAAGCCGCTGCCAAGTTTATCCAATATGCGACAGTCGGGGAAGGATCGAAAGTTTGGTTCGAGCAGCGTAATGAAATTCCGGCTAACAAGGAATTGCTGGATGCCATCGACAAGGAAGCTAAATTCAACGAATTCCCGGCAAGCGGATTAAGATTGGCTGCTTATGAAGCAAAAAATACGTCGGTTTCACGACCATCTACGCCAGGCTATCTGGAATGGGAATCTTTGCTGAACAAGGCATATGAGGATATAAAAAATGGCTCGGAACCCAAAAGCGCACTCGATAATGCCGCTGATCAGATTGACCGCCAACTCAAGAAATATGAAACCATAGCCAAATAATTTCTTTCATGACCTGTAACGTATAAGGAGGGCGTTTCTATATGACAAATGTCCCTCCTTTTATCTTAACTAGCAGACCATAGGGTGGTGAGTCAGAATGAAGGATAGAGCCTATGTACCGTATGCGTTTTTATTTCCGGCGCTTTTGGGGATTTTAATATTTAAACTTCTGCCGATCGCCGAAGGACTGAAGGAGAGTTTGTATGCCTCATCCTTTCTGGCAGGCGAGAAAATATTCACAGGATTAAAAAATTATGGGGATCTTCTAACTGACCCTGTGTTCTGGAATTCGGTGAAAATTACCCTGTTGATGAATGTCGTCATCAATCCTTTGCAGATTGTTCTCGCTTTATTTCTTGCGATACTTTTGAATTATCATTTGCGAGGCATAGGTTTTTTCCGCTCTATTCACTATATTCCGATAGCCGTTTCGCTGCCGATTGCATGTGTGCTCTGGAGCTTGATGATGAATCAGGAACAGGGCATTCTTAACTCGCTGCTTATAGCGTTAGGCTTGGAGCCGCAACCCTTTCTAGGAAGTCAGGATCAAGCGCTGTGGGCGATCATAGCGATTGCTACCTGGAGAGGCGTAGGGTATTGGTCCATCTTTCTCCTGGCCGGATTGCAGGAAGTTCCTCTCTCGCTCTATGAAGCGGCATCGATTGACGGTGCGGGCAAGTGGAAGCGGTTCAAGCATGTCACGATTCCAATGATGAAAAGGCCGCTTATTTTTGTAACGGTTGCTGATACGGTAACAAATTTTTTACTGTTTGCTCCGATGTATATTTTGACCAAGGGCGGTCCTCAGGATAGTACCAACGTTCTGATGAATGAAAGCTTCAATAGTGCATTCATGTATTCCGATCCGGGAAGAGCCTCGGCTATTGTTATGATCCTGCTTTGCATCATATTGATTATTATTACCGCACAGTTCAAGTTATTTAAAGCGGAACACTAATGAGGGGGGATGGAAATGAAGCTTAGTCTTAAACCTGTTATATATGCCATTCATTTCCTGCTTGTCGGGATTGTCATTTTTCCGCTTTTGTTTGCTTTGGTTTCATCGTTTAGACCTTTAGACGATATCTTCCGCTATGTTTCGCCTATATCGTGGAGGACTTTTATTCCCACTTCAATGACCTTGGAAGCTTATACGAATCTTTTTCAATTAAGAGGATTCGGCCGGGTCGTATTTAATACTTTTTTCATTGCGATCGTTACCGTAATCTTTAGCATTGCGATTAACTCTATGGCCGCGTTTGCTTTCGCAAAATTTAATTTCAAAGGCAAAATCGTGATTTGGGCCTTAGTGATGTTAAGTTTTATGATTCCGTTTGAAGTGATATCGATACCGTTATACAGTTTGGTTAACAGTATGGGATGGGTGGATACGTATAAGGGTCTCATCATACCGGGCATCGCAAACGGTCTGGTTATCTTTTTGTTCCGCCAATTTTTTATGGACTTACCGGATTCTTTATTGGAATCGGCAAGAATGGAAGGGGCTTCCTGGTGGATGATCTATACGAAGATCATCATGCCGCTCTGTAAACCGGTGACGATAAGTGCAGGGCTGCTAACGTTTATTCTTCAGTGGGAATCTTTTATGTGGCCTTTAATCGTAACTCGATCAGAGGAATATAGGGTCATTCAGGTGGCCATTAGTTTGGCTACCACCGAACATGCGACTTTCTGGAATGAAATGTTTGCGGCAACCGTCCTGGCCGTGGTCGTGCCAGTCGTATTGATTTTAGTACTGCAGCGTTACTTTGTTCAGGGTGTTGCCAGTTCGGGTTCCAAGGAAAGCTAATGATCCAAGTTGAGCGAAGAGAGGAGTTGCTTTTTGCAGCTGCTCCTTTTCTGTTTTTCGAGCTTATTCCAGACGAAGCTTCTTACGATCATTTTATGAATAGATCTTTCAAAATATAGTTAAAGTTATTATACTTATAAAAGATACGCAAGTTTAATTAAGTAATGTTGACGGATTTCCAAAAAAATAATACAATGATTACGGTTAGCATAAGAATAGAGGTCTAAACATGGATAAAGATTATATAACGATCGCCGAGGCTGCCAAAAAGCTGGGAGTATCGCCTGCGACACTTCGCAGATTGGAAAAAGACGGACAAGTTGAAGGCTATGGATTAAAGGTCTATTACACGCCGGGCGGTCAAAGAAGATATCAGTACAATGAAGTCAAACATGCCTATGGAACCTGGGGCCCGTTCGGAAGGATGGGATTTGGCAATAAACCGTGCATTATTGTAAGAGACTTAATTCGTTATTTCACAGACCCCACTTCTAAAGCGGGGTATGACATGGATAAGGTTATCGAACAGACTCATTTATTGTTGGAATCCGCTACCAAACTGAATATTCCGATTGTTTTTGCTGTTACCATCTATGATCCGAATAATAAAATATCGAATCTGTGGGCGAAAAAAATAGAAACCAACCTCATGTTAAAGCAGGAATCGATTTGGACGGATATTGAGCCAAGATTAGGCCATTTTCAATTCAACAAAATTATTCATAGTCCCTACATTTCTCCTTTTTTCAAATCCGATTTATCCGATTGGCTGAAAGCCCAGGATATCGATACGGTTATTATCGTAGGCAACAGTACAAGCGGATGTATAAGGGTAACGGCGATTGATTCTCTTCAACATGGGTTCCATACCATTGTGCCGGAAGAAGCGGTAGCTGATCGCTCGATCACAGAGCACCAAACGGCCCTTTTGGAATTAGATGTCAAGTATGCTGATGTGATCCGGGTCGATGAAGTGCTTGAATATTTTCAAAAAGTACAAATCTAGTTTTTATAGGTAACGACAGGAAACAGGGTTGAGGATCTTCTCCTCACCCTGTTTTTTTCGTTTAAACCGTAACAGATTTGCTGGTTGTCCTTAATATCCCAGGTTTTCCGATATTTCTTTTGCGGCTTCCATGACTTTAATTTTGTAATCGTTAATTTTATAGTGTTGGAATCCTTCGGTTGTTCCCGCTATGGAGACGGCAGCCACCACTCTTCCGGTGTAGTTTCGAATAGGGGCGGCAACCGAAATCACTCCCGGGGTTAGCTCCTCGATACTAACGGCATATTTTTGTTCGCGTACTTGTTTGATATGCTCAAGAAATTTGATGGGATCGGTGATCGTATGTTCGGTAAATGGAGTTAAACCTTTTGAAATAACCATCTCCAAATATTCTTCTTTTTTATGGGCGAGTAAGACTTTGCCGGTACTCGTACAGAACGCGGGGTTTCTTTTGCCCACGTGAGGAAGTCTTAGCGGATGAGGGGATTCCATCTGTTCGATATAAATGACGTCCGCTTCTTCCAGAATGGCAACGTGTGCCGATTCCCCGGTCTGCTTAACTAATTTCATGAGCACCGGCCGGGACTCCTTCGTTAATTGCAACTGACGTTTTACAATCCCTCCTAATGATAACACGGTCAAACCCAGCTGCCATTTTTGAGATTCCGGATCTCTTCGAGCAAAGCCCTCGCTTTCAAGGGTAGCCAGCAAACGACTGACCGTACTTTTTCCTATTCCTAGCTCGACAGCCAGCTTACTGACCCTCTTTTCCGTCTCATCTTCAGAAAAACTGCGTAAAATACGTAAAGCATTTCTGACGGAAGACAGCAAGTACTCTTCGCTCGATCTTTTTCTATTCGCATCCGGTTTCATCTCAGATAACCTCCATATGCCGTTATTTGTCCCTCATAGCAGAACAAAGGCCTTACGTTTATTATACAAAATTTGTTACGGTTTCCTAGTTATTTTAGTTGATATTTATTAAAAAAATAATTATTTTGGTGCGTATATCAGAACATTTGAGTTGTACGGAAGTGATATCGAAGTTACGATTATGACATAATAAAGCAACGAAATTTAGAGGTCATTACAGGAGGGATTAACATGTTAAGCAAGGAACAAAATGAAACGCTGACGAAAGTAGGTCCGGGAACCCCGACGGGAAGTTTGCTTCGCAGATATTGGCATCCTGTAGCAGCAAGCTCTGAATTTCCGAAGGCCGGGACGAGGAAAGTCAAGATTTTAGGAGAGGATCTGGTCTTGTATCGCGACCGGTCCGGGAAGCTGGGGCTTGTTCAGGAACGCTGTCCGCATCGAGGGGTTTCGCTTGAATACGGAATACCGGAAAACGATGGCCTTCGTTGTCAATATCATGGCTGGTGTTTTAATCGTGAAGGCGCTTGCACGGAACAGCCGAATGAACCTGAAGAAAGTACGTTTAAAAACCGGATTAAAATCAAATCTTATCGTGTCGAGGAGCTAGGGGGACTTATTTTCGCTTATTTAGGTCCGGAGCCTGCTCCGCTGTTGCCCCGATATGACTTATTTCTTCGAGATAATGTAATCCGGACTATCGGATATGCCATTGTACCGTGCAATTGGCTGCAAATTATGGAGAACTCGCTTGACCCCATTCATTTGGAGTGGCTGCATGGTCACTACTTTGAGTATGTTTTTGAACAGCAGGACCGTCCGGTGAGCGAGTGGCCTATTACGAAGCACCATATTAAAATCGGTTTTGATGAATTTGAATACGGCATTATTAAGAAGAGAGTGTTGGTAGGACAGACAGAGGAATGCGAAGACTGGCGTGTAGGACATCCCGTGGTTTTCCCTAATATGCTCCGTGTAGGAGACAGCGGGGCGCATTCGTTCCAAATTCGTGTTCCTATGGACGATAACCATACGTATCATATTTGGTACACCTGTTATGTGCCGAAAGAGGGAGTAAAAATTCCGGAAAATTACCCGATTTCCCTGTATGAATGCCCGATCAAGGATGAATCCGGGAAGTTTATTACGGATTATATCGATGGTCAAGATATGATGGCTTGGATCACACAAGGAGAAATTGCCGACCGGACAGCTGAACGACTGGGTACTTCGGACAAAGGGATTATCATGTACCGGCAAATGCTGCTGAAGGAGCTGGCCAAAATCGAAAGAGGTGAAGATCCGCTGTGCACGTTTAGGGACCCGGAGAAAAATCAAATCATTGAACTGCCTCAAGAAGAGGATAAATTTAGTGAGGGCGCCCTGCTGACCAATGTATCGAAAAACTGGAATACCAGATATGCAGCCAATATTGATGAAATCATAGAAATTTGCAGAAACGGGAATATTCCTTCGAAGTATGTCATGGTCTAAAAAAATTTGAAGGATAATCAGGCTCCTAGGCTCCTTCTTCATAATTCATGAATGGGAAGGGGCCTGATTTTTTGTTGCCGCTACCTATTGGGTCGAAAGGGGAAACGACATGAAGATCAAGTGTTGTCCGAGTTGTGGAGAATCTTTGCTGCATCCGCGCAGTTTGCTAAATGAATTTTGGATTTCAACGGATACGGCTTATTTTTGCTGGTGCAGCTTCTGTTCATGGCGTGGTGAGATTATTGAGGTCACCCGAGTAACGGCGCCGGAAGCAGGATGACGGAATGATGGAGAGGAGGTTGGCATGCAATGAGTGATTTGTTGCAAGATATTCGCGAAAAGATTGCCCTGTCCTGCCGAATTTTGGCTATGGAGGGCTTGGTAGATGGGATTCTGGGGCATGTCAGTGTGCGCATACCGGGAACAGATGAGATGTTTATCCGTTGCAGGGGCGAAGAAGAGAACGGTGTGCGTTACACCCGGTCAGATGCTATTCGGCGTGTCGATTTTGACGGAAACGGTGCGGATCTTGAAGGGAAGTACGATGTGCCCAAAGAACTCCCTATTCATGGGGAAATGTATAAATTACGACCGGAGGTCGGTTGTGTTATTCATGCACACCCGCTGGATGCCTTGATTTGCGGGATTACCGATTTGGAGTTTAGGCCTGTTTTCGGTGCGTTTAATATTCCGGCCATGCGCATGGCTCTTGAAGGAATACCCGTATTTCCGTGTTCCTGTCTGATTACCCGCCAGGAGCTCGCCCATTACATGATGCAAGCGATGGGGGATAAGAACATCTGTTTAATGAAAGGACACGGTATTACCGTAACGGGGAAGACGGTAGAGGAAGCTACCGTTCGTGCCTTGAATTTTAATATTCTGGCCAAGGTTACGCTTCAGGTGGCTCAAACGGGAAGAGAAGCTGCACCGATATCCCAGGAGGATATGAACGAGCTTCCTGATCTGGGAACTACGTTTAATGACCAGTGGGGATGGCGTTATTACGTGAAAAAACTCCACGAGGAAGAGAAAAGGTGAATATATGGCTCATTTACAAAGAAAGGAATCACCTGTATTAAGAATAGGGATTGCCGGTCTTGGTATTGCCGGCAGCTCCATAATCCCCGCGTTTCTTAAGCATCCGAATGTGCAGCTTTCGGCAGCGGCAACCCGAAGTAAGGAACGGAGAGAGAAATTTGCGAGTGATTATCAAGCGGAAACCTTTCACAGTATAGAGGAGTTGTGTCAAAGTTCGTCAGTGGACGCTATTTATATCGCGACTCCTACCGAGCTTCATACCGAGCACGTCCTGCTGGCGGCCGAAAATAAGAAGCACATTATCGTAGAGAAGCCGATGGCGATCACGCTTGAGGATGCAGACAAAATGATTGAGGCGGCTGAAAAGAACGGAGTCGTCATGATCGTGGGGCACTCTCACAGCTTCGAACCCCCTATCCGCAAAATAAGGGAAATCGTTAGAAGCGGAGAGTTGGGAGAGGTGCGCATGATTCACAATTGGTACTTCAATGACTGGATCTATAGACCCCGGACTCCAGAAGAATTGGATACGCAGTTGGGGGGAGGCGTAACCTTCCGGCAAGGCTCGCATCAATTTGATATTATACGGCTTATTGGAGGCGGATTGATCAGGAGTGTCCGGGCCATGACGGGAGTATGGGACCTGACGCGGCCGACAGAGGGAAGCCATACTGTTTTTCTGGAGTTTGAAAGCGGGGCAGCAGCCACTGCTGTCTATAACGGCTATGATCACTTTCATTCTACGGAGCTTACTTATGGGATTAGTGAGGGAGGGCCAGTCGTTTCCACGGATGTGTATGCCAAGTCTCGCAGAACAATCGATCAAGTGGGCCGCATAGAAGAAAGCCAGATTAAAAGTCTGGCGGGCTACGGGGGATCGAGAGCTAAACAGTACGACCATGCGGAAAATCATCATCCGTTCTTTGGATTGACGGTTGTAAGCTGCGAAAAAGGTGATATTCGTCAATCTCCTAATGGATTATACGTTTATGGGGAAGACAAGCGGTATGAAATAGCGCTTCCTGCTGCGGCTACAGGACGCGATGCGGTCATCGCGGAGCTTTATGATGCGGTTTACAACGATCGTCCTCCGGTGCATGACGGCCGATGGGCTAAAGCGAATTTGGAGGTTTGCTTAGCCGTGCTGGAATCTTCCAAACAGCGCAAGGAAATTTATTTGAACTATCAAACGGCGGTCACGGATTAATTCATTCTAAATATATGAACCGACAATGAGGAGAAGAGAAGATGTTCCTGAACAAAAATAAGCTGCATCAACAAATTCGAGACTGGTTGGAGGAAGATGTTGGACCAGGTGACGTGACCTCCTGGGTAACGGTCCCTGAAGATTTGACCGGAACTGGAATTATTCACGCCAAAGGGGAAGGAATCTTGGCGGGAATCCCCGTTCTTCAAGCTGTTTTTTCAGTCGTTGATCCCAGTGTCGTCATCCAGACAAGGATTAGCGACGGTGAGGTTCTTACGAAGGGAACGATTATAGCGGAATTATCCGGTAATATCCGTTCTATACTAACGGGTGAACGTATTGCCCTTAATTTGCTGCAGCGCTTATCCGGTATTGCTACCAAAACAAACCGTCTCGTTCTGGCAGCGAGGCCCTATAACGCTAATGTCAGGGTTGTTGAAGCGAGAAAAACAACACCCGGACTTCGTATGCTGGAGAAGTATGCGGTGCGTGTGGGGGGAGGAAATTCGCATCGCTATGGATTATTTGATGCGGTTTTGATTAAAGACAATCATATTAAAGCTGCCGGGGGATTAAAGCAGGCCGTGGAATCCGCTCGAGCCGGAATTCCTCATACCATGAAAATTGAAGTGGAAGTTGAATCCATTACGCAAGTGGAGGAGGCCCTGGAGGCGAAAGCCGATATTATTATGTTCGATAACATGCCGCTTGACACGATGAGGCATGCGATCGCGCTGATTGGAGATCAAGCCATTACCGAGGCATCCGGGGGAATCACCATCGATAATATAGCGGAAGTTGCCGGATTGGGAGTTAACGTCATTTCTATGGGAAGCTTGACCTACTCCGTAAATAATGTCGATATTAGTCTTGATTTGTTTAATAAAAAATAAATATTGCTTAGAACAGCCGCTTTCTTCAGAGAGTGGCTGTTTTGTGTTGCGCCGGGATAGGCGTACATGAAAAACAGATATAAGTTACGTAAATTTATTAAAGTTATTTAACAATACAGAAAAATATAAGTTTGAATAAGTTTTTATTGACGTATTTTTTAATAAATATTACAATCATTATATTGAAAGCGTTTTATTGTGGGGAGCGATTGTTTATCAATGGCCTCATATGAACGTATATACCAAAGGAAGAGGTGTCTAAAGATGTCTAGTAAAAAAAGTATTATCAGCTTCATTTCGCTCTTGGCCATGACAAGTCTCATCAGTGCCTGTTCGGGCAATCCAAGCGGTACGGGTTCCACGCCCTCATCGGAAAAATCAGTTGTGCTCAAAGGGGTTACCGCCTGGGAAGAAAATAATATTCATAGTGCAGGATTCGGCATGTTTCAGAAAAAAATCGAGGAGCAAAGCAATGGCCGAATTAAAGTGCAGTATGCAGGAGGTCCCGAATCGATCCCGGCCTTTAATCAGGGAGATGCGGTACGTACGGGGGTCGTAGATTTTTCCGTTCTTTCTACAGCTTATTATCAGAACCAGGTGCCGGAAGCCGTAGTTACCAATTATAGCGAACTGTCTGTCGAAGATGAATGGAAGAACGGCAGCATGGCTTTCCTGAATGAAATACATAATAAAAAATTAAATGCCCAATTCATAGGAAGATCCAGCGGGATGAGCTACAGTCTATATACGAAAAAGCCGATTACCAGTATCGACGATCTTAAAGGCAAACGATTCCGGACATCGCCTGTCTATGTGCCGTTTATTAAAGCATTAGGTGCAGAGGCTGTGATCATGCCGGCAGGAGAAATCTATACGGCAATCGAGCGGGGGGTCATTGACGGCGTAGCTTGGCCCAAGGGTGGAGTCACAGATTTGGGGCTGCAAAAACAAATTAAATATCAAATATCACCCAGCTACTGGAAAGTCGATACTTCTATGATCATGAATCTGGACAGATGGAAGCAGCTGTCTAAAGAAGACCAGGATTTGATTAATAAGGTAGCCCGTGAAGTCGAGAAAGAACTTCCCCTATTCATTGAAAAATTTATTGAAGACGAGCAGAAAAAGTTGAAAGAAGCCGGGATTCAGGAAGTTAAGCTGCCGGAAGAGGAATACTTGAAAATTGCCAATGATTCGGCTTGGAAGTGGGTAGAGACGAATTTGCCGGAGAACGGAAAGAAATTAGAGGAATTGTTCAGAAAGAAATAGGAGGGAGATCCTTGTGAAATTCCGCAAGATGGTTCACCAGTTTGACCGGGCATTGTCACAAATTGAAGTCGTTTTTATGGCGATAGCCGCCATTTTATTGTTTGTGATGATCTTTACGGTCTGTTTTAGCGTGGTCGGCCGTTATTTTTTAGGAATACCGGCTGCATGGACGGTGGAGTTGAGTGAATATATTATGGTTTTTCTAGCTTTTTTATCGGCCTCATGGGTGCTCCGCAAGGATGGGCATGTTCGTTTGGACCTGCTCCTGAATACACTCAGTCCTAGTAAGCAATTGCTTTTTAATCGAATTACGGCCATTATTGCAGCTATTGCCTGCGGCTTATTTTTCTGGTTTAGCTTGAAAGCCACCATTGACAATTATCAAAGGGATGTCATTTCTTATAACATTTTGAACACTCCGAAATATTTGGTTTTGTTGCCTATTCCATTAGGCAGTCTGCTTTTAACTCTCAGATATATTCGAAACATTTTGAGTGATTTTAAAATTTGATTAGAACAGCGAAGAAGGTGATCTAAATGGAGTGGTGGTTGTTTCTTATTTGTTTCTTTGGGTTGCTCATGGTATTCATGTTTATGGGGATGCCGGTGGCATTTTCATTCTTGGCGGTAAACTTTATTTTTATCACCTATGTCATGGGCTTTAAGCCCGGAATGAATCAAATTGTATTAAGTGCTTACGATTCGTTGGCCAAGTTTCCATTAACAACCATACCGCTCTTTGTCATCATGGGGGAATTGCTGCTGCATTCGGGACTGGTCGTGAAAACCTTGGATGTTTTATCCAAATGGTTAGGGCGTATACCTGGACGGTTAAGCGTGCTTTCCATTATCAGCGGATCTTTTTTTGCCGCTCTAAGCGGATCAAGCATCGCTAATACTTCCATGCTGGGAACCGTATTGGCACCAGACATGCGAAACCGGGGTTATCATAACTCCATGGTCCTTGGACCCATCATGGCCTCGGGAAGTCTGGCTGTCATCATGCCGCACAGTAGTCTGGCTGTCCTGCTGGGGAGTATCGGCAAGGTATCGATTGGCGATTTGTTGATAGCCACCGTTGTCCCGGGAGTTTTGATGACCGCGATTTTCGTTGTGTACATCATGATCAGGTGCGCCAAAAACCCTTCCCTGGCCCCGGCTTATCCCATTGAAGAGAGCAGCTGGTCCGATCGGATCCGTTCGCTAACATTCGGGGTCATGCCTACTGCGCTTTTGATTCTTGCAACCGTACTTTTGATTTTCTTTGGTATCGCTACGCCTACCGAATCAGCCGCATTGGGAGCGTTTGGCGCTTTGCTGCTCGTGATCATGTACAGGGCGCTGACGTGGGAAGTGTTATTAAAGTCCATTAAGGGAACATTGGAAATTTCAGGAATGATCCTGATTATTATCGCTGCTTCCTCTGCGTTTACACAGCTGCTGGCTTTTACGGGAGCAAGCCGGGGATTATTGAATATGGCTCTGGGGCTTGAAATTCCGTCTCTATTGATTATTGTCATTATGCTTCTGATCGTCGTTTTCCTGGATAGCTGTATCGATCCGATTTCGATCATGATGATCACCCTTCCGGTTTACATTCCCATGGTCATCGCTTTAGACTACGATCCGATTTGGTTTGGTATTATGATGCTTATTTGTTTGGATCTGGGCAATTTAACCCCGCCTTTCGGTCTGCTGCTGTTTGTTATGAAAGGGGTTTCGCCGCCTGAAGTGACCATGAAGGAAATTACGCTAAGTGCAGTTCCCTTTGTCTCGCTGAAAGTCATGCTGATCATATTGATTATGATGATTCCGGAGATCGCGACGATGCTTCCGAGCTTAGGGAAATAAATGGTTGAAAATGAAATAAGAGTATGTTAAAAAATTAAATAAATATTATCAAACTTGTTATAAAAGTTAAATTATTAAAATAAATATATAAGTTTAAGTAAGTTTTGTTGACAATATTTTCATCTGCTACTACAATTGAATCATGAAAACGTTTTTAAACTGGGAGGTTATGTCATTTGAAGCTTAAAGGAAAAGTTGCGATTGTCACGGGTGGAGGGCAAGGCATCGGGAGAGCATTTTCCATGCGCTTGGCACAAGAAGGAGCTAAAGTTATTGTCGCCGACATTAATAAAGTAAATGCAAGTCATGTTGAAGAAGAGATTAAACGCGGCGGTCTGGAAGCCAAAGCGGTTTTTTGTGGATGTCTCCAATGAACAAAGCACGCTTGATATGGCCAACGAAACGGTGGAGACCTATGGAAAGATAGATATTTTAGTCAATAATGCGGCGATTTTTTCAACGATAAAAATGAAAAAAATGGAGGAAATTACCGGGGGAGAATGGGATGCCATGATGAATGTAAATTTAAAAGGCGTCTTTTTATGCTCCAAAGCTGTTGTGCCGGTGATGAAAAAACAAAATAGCGGAAGGATCATTAATATTTCCTCAGCTGCGGTCTATCTGGGACGGACGGATTATATCCATTATGTTGCATCGAAGGCAGGCGTATTGGGATTCAGCGGATCTTTGGCCAGAGAAGTTGGCGAGTACAACATTACGGTAAATTCCATTACACCGGGACCTACCTATACGGAAATTCCGCGCGAAACGGTGAATGACGACCAAAAACAGCGCATGTTAAACATGCAATCGTTGAAACGATTGCAAGTACCGGACGATCTGGCGGGAACCGTTGTATTCTTGAGCTCGGACGATTCCTCGTTTATTACGGGTCAAGTTTTCAACATCGATGGCGGTATGAATATTCGTATTTAAATGAGCGTTTTACGAGAGGAGCAGGGACCGTTGATTGAGACAAATAAATCTTTAGAGGATTGGGAGAAGCTCAAGAGATCGATGCTGGATAAAGATTGGAATATGCTGATCGGAGGGCAACTGGTTAAGGCGCAAAACGGCGAAACCTATGAAACGGTTAATCCTGCAAATGGGGAAGCCTTGGCGAAAGTACCGTTCGCCCAACAAAATGACGTTGAACATGCGGTTAAAGCTGCAAAACAGGCGTTCGAAACCTGGAAGCATGTACCGCCGATCGAACGTGGCAGGCTGATCCGTAAACTTGCCGATGAATTCCAGAAGAGAGCCGATGAGTTTGCAGTGCTTGACTCGGTAGATAGCGGAAATCCGGTTACGGCTATGCGCGGTGATGTATTTGCTTCCGCCTCCATGATGGAATACATGAGCGGATTGGCAAGCGAAATGAAAGGGGACACGTTCCCCTCCAGCCAAAATTGGCATTTGACGCGCAGGGAGCCGTATGGCGTGATTGGAAGGATCATTCCATACAACCATCCGATTATGTTCACGGCCACTAAAATCGTAGGTCCTTTAATTGCAGGAAATACGGTCGTGCTTAAAGCTCCGGATCAATGCCCGCTTTCATCCTTGCTTTTTGGGGAATTATGTCAGCAAATTTTGCCTCCGGGTACCGTAAATATTGTTAGTGGCGATGGCCGGACGACGGGCGACGCCATTGTACGTCACCCGGATATTAAAAGAATCGGGTTGATCGGCAGCGTTGAAACTGGAAAAACCATTCTCAAATCATCTGCAGAAGTTGGAATCAAGCATATATCGCTCGAGTTGGGCGGTAAAAATGCAATGATTGTATTCCCGGACGTTGATTTGGAAAGTGCGGCTAAAGCGGCGGTAAAGGGCATGAATTTTACATGGTGTCAAGGGCAATCCTGCGGATCGACATCAAGGCTATTCGTGCATGAGGATATATACGACCAATTTTTACCTAAATTGAAGCATTATGTAGAGCAAATTAAAATCGGAAATCCGCTGGATCCTGAAACCGAAATGGGATGTTTGGTTTCCCGGAATCAGTACGATAAGGTTGTTTCTTATATCGATGCTGGACATCAACAAGGAGCCCGTCTTCTCATCGGGGGGAAAAGAGCCGAGGGAGATACCTTTGATAAAGGCCTGTTTATTTTGCCTACCGTATTTGAAGATGTAAATGAAAAGATGAGCATCTTCAATGAAGAAATATTCGGCCCCGTCCTCTCGGTGATCAAGTGGAATAATGTCGAAGATGCAGTTCGACAAATCAACAGTGTCCCTTATGGATTAACCGGTTCGATATGGACCCACGATATTCAAACCGCGCTCCGCATGGCGGAGAACATAGAATCCGGTTTCCTCTGGATAAACGGTAGTTCCTCCCATTACCTGGGGGTTCCGTATCAAGGTTACAAAAACAGCAGTATCGGTTCCGAGGAAGGCCTGGATGAAATATTGAGCTATACTCAGGTGAAAACGGTTAATATTGTGATGGAATAATGTGCTTCATGCTGCATGCTTAATCATATTCATTCAAATTTAGAAAGGAGAATGAAAATGGAAGTGGAAGAGTATATTGTTGCAGTGGATACGGGGGGGACGTTTACCGACTGTGTCATCGTGAATAGTAAGGGGCAGGTTACCGTCGGTAAAAGTCATTCGACCCCGCCGGATTTTTCGGAGGGGGTTCTCGAATCCGTTCGGGTCACGGCAGAAAAAATCGGATTGACGCTGGAGCAATTGCTGCCTCGTACGATACAGTTCATCCATGGTACAACGGTAACGACGAACGCTATGGTGGAAAGAAGAGGGGTCAAGGTCGGATTTCTAACCACAGTCGGGCATAAAGACGTTTTACATATGATGAGAATTATGGGCAGAACGGCAGGCATGCCGGTTCATCAGCTTCAATTATCCAAAACAAGCAAGCCTGAGGCCATTGTTCCCAAGCAGTTAATAGAAGAAGTTTACGAGCGCGTTGATTACAAGGGAAACGTGATAGCGCCGCTTGATCTCGAACATTCCCGTAAAGCTATACAGCGTCTTTTAGATCAAGATGTGAAAGCGATTGCAATATCCCTTCTCTGGTCCTTTAAAAACCCCGAGCATGAACAAATATTAAAGAAGCTTGTTAAAGAACTGGCTCCGGAAATGACGGTTTCCTTATCCAGTGAAATTGTACCTAAAATTGGCGAATATGAACGGAGCGCAACGACCGTTATTAACAGTTATACGTCACCCTTGTTGTCCGGATACGTGAATAAGCTTTATGAAGGGTTAAGCTCCAAAGGTTTAAAAACCCAGCTTCTAATTATGCAGTCCATCGGCGGTTTAATGCCGGCAAACGAAGCTGAGCGGTTGTCCGTTACGACTTTGATGTCCGGCCCCGCTGGCGGTGTAATGGGCGCCAAGTTTCTCGGCAATAAATATGGCCATGCCAACGTGATTTGTACGGATGTAGGCGGCACGACCTTTGACGTAGGGCTGGTCGTGAACGGGGAGCCGGTCATTTCGTCAACGACCGAGATGAATCAATATACGCTTTCTTTGCCTATGATCGACATTGTTTCCATTGGTGCGGGCGGAGGCAGTATTGCTAAGGTAGATGTCGGGTCAACATTGCTTGTTGGTCCGGATAGCGCGGGGGCTAGACCAGGTCCGGTTTGCTATGGCAAAGGCGGAACGGAGCCTACCGTTACGGATGCGGATGTTGTCCTGGGATTCATTGATCCTGACTATTTCCTGGATGGAAAAGTAAAGCTGTACAAAGATAAAGCCGTTGAGGCCATAAGGGAAAAAATTGCGATACCGCTTGGCCTGTCCGTAGAGGACGCAGCTGCCGGTATTGTAGAAATCGCGAATTCCCATATGGCGGATCTCATTCGAAAAATGTCAATTGAACGCGGATACGACCCAAGGGATTTCATCATTTATCTCTATGGCGGAGCGGGACCTACGCATGGCACGGCATACGGCCGGGATCTTGGCGTAAAAGAAATGATCGTGCCTTTGGGTGAAACCGCCGCCGTATATTCCGCTTTCGGTATATCCAGCTCCGACATTTCACACGTCTATGAAATATCCGACCCGGCCGTAGCACCTTGGAACGTTAAACAAGTCCAAGATAATTTCCTCTATTTGGAGGATAAGGCGATAACCCAATTGTTGGAAGAGAATGTTAAGAACGAACATATCCGTTTAGACCGCTGGGTGGAAATGCGTTATAAGGGGCAAGTTCATCAAGTGGATGTGCCGTTTCCAAGCGGCGCCATTCATGAGCAAGCATTGTCGCAAGTGGTTGTGGAATTTGAATCCCGTTACGAGACCTTGTATGGAAAAGGCTCTGCCTTTAAAGAGGGCGGCATTGAACTCGTGAGTTACCGGGTTAATGCCTATGGAAAACTTCCGAAGCCGTCGCTTGAAGCTAAAACAGCGAATGAGGCTGAGCAGCAGCTCGTAATAACCAACCGTTCTGTTTACTGGAAGGAATTAGGCGGATACAGGGATACAACCATATATCGCGGTAACCTTGCAAGTTATAAGGATTTGATTGCAGGTCCGTCTGTAATCGAACTTCCTACTACGACCATTCCCGTCTATCCAGGCCAAACTGTTCAAGTCGATTCGTTAGGCAGCCTCATTATTCATAATTCGGTTGAATGAAGTTGTTCAAATAACAGAACGGCAAGGAGGGTATGCAATGTCAAAATTCACCATGGATTTCAAAAAAGCATCTGACTTGAAAATTTCTGCGAAAACCCCGATTTATGAAAAACAAAGCGCCCATGAGGTTGATCCGATTACCTACCAGGTTGTTTTTCATAAACTGTGGCAAATCGCCGATGAACAGGAAAAAACGATCCAGAAAATTTCCGGCTCGCCGATTGCCACCGATGCACACGATTTTAACGTGATGATTTCCGACAGCTACGGTGAAATTGTTGTACTTGGCACAGGTGTCGTCATGCTAGGCAGTGTTATGGATTCCGTTGTCAAATGGATTTTAGAGAACCGCTCGGAAAATCCGGGAATTGAAGACGGAGACATTTTCCTTTGCAACGATCCTTGGGTCGGGGCGCTCCATCAAAATGACATGGCTATGATCGCTCCCATTTTCGTGGATGGCAAATTATTCGCTTGGACCGGTTCGACGATCCACCAAGTCGATGTAGGCGGGGTTAATCCGGGAAGTTTCTGTATCGACGCCAATGATTTATATGCGGAAGGTCAACCTTGGCCACCGATCAAAATCGTTAAAAAAGGGGAGATTCAGTCCGATATCGAAGATTTATGGATGCGGCAAACACGCGCCCCTGCGCTGTTGGCCATTGACTTGCGGGCCCATATCGCTTCCATTAACATTGTAAAATCCCGTTTGCTGAAGCTGGTTGAACGCTACGGCGCAGATACGGTGAAGAGCGTTATGGAGAAGTCGTTGGATTATGCGGAACTTCGTCTTCGCAATCGGTTAAAGGAATTACCGGATGGCACATTCAGGCATGTGGATTTTCACGATGTAGCGCAGAAGGGCGATCGCGGTGTGTATAAGATTGCTCTAACGATGACGAAAGATAATGACCGATTGATATTCGATTTTTCGGAAACCGATCCTCAAATAGGAGTCATTAACGCTACACTGATTTCTGGCACGGCCGGAGCGGTCCTGCAGGCGGTTCTGCAGCTTTTGTGCAATGATATCCCTTGGTCTGTGGGCGGAATTAAGCGCGTGTTTACGGTGGAAGCCAAACCGGGCACCATCCTGAGTGCGCAGCATCCTGCCGGGGTTAGCATGGGGGCGACAGGCTCGGCTTGGCTGGCCGGAAACTGTGCGAATATTACGATTTCCAAGCTGCTGATGGGGCATCCGGAGCATAAAGAAAGACTGGTAGCCGGAACAGCGGGATCTTGGGTCACGGTTATACCGATGGGCCTTGATCAATACGGCAACCCGTTCTTGACCATGATTATGGATGCCATGGCAGGCGGATTTGGAGCACGCAGTTTCGGCGACGGTGTAGATACGGGAGGTTTGCTCTGCACACCAAGCGGACAGTGTCCAAACGTGGAGAGCAATGAGCTGTTCTTCCCCATTCTTTATTTGTACCGGCGGGAAAAAACGGACTCCGGCGGCCCGGGGAAATATCGGGGCGGCCTGGGTGCGGAGCTTTGCTGGATTCCGCATGACACGGAACAAATGTTACTGACCGTCAGTTCATTCGGTGCAGCCATTCCGAATTCCGCCGGAATTTCGGGCGGGTATCCTTCGAATACCGTACAAGTTAAAATGATGCGTGATACGAATATTCACCAGCTGCTAAGTCAAAGTTTGATTCCGCAAGATTTTGCGGAGATGGAAGGGAAACTGGAAATCTGGCAGCCTAAAACAGATGCGGTTCAACAAAAAAACGATGTGTTCTACTTTTGCTTCCAGGGCGGCGGGGGCTACGGCGATCCTTTGGACCGGGAACCGGACAAAGTTCGCGAGGATGTTCTGGAAAACAGAGTCAGTCAGCAGGTTGCCTATGATGTGTATGGTGTGCTGCTTGATGGAAACGGAAAACTGGATGAACCGGCAACGGAAGAGCGCCGTCAACAAATTCGCCAAGCAAGACTGGCTTGATAGGGAAAGGGGACGATCCAACATGGCCTTGATTTTAAGCGAATATTTGCAAGTAACGAATGAGGGTAACCGGCATATCCAATGTCGCAAATGCGCCCACAATATCAGTTCTGTTGATAAAAACTATAAGCTTTACACGGTGATGAAAGAAGAATCGGTTCAAACGGCAAATCCCCAAAATGTCGATTCCCGTCAATATGTGGATAAGGATATGGTTTTTCGCCGGTTTTTTTGCCCCAATTGCGCGACCCAATTAGAAACGGAAGTGAATGTGAAGGGAGAACCCCCCGTCTGGGATATCCACATTAAAATCTGAAAACCGAAGAGACGCATCGCTTGCTGGCAATCAGAAGGGCTGTCCCAAAGTAAGCGTCAACAAAGAGTCATAGAGCTCGCATGCTATGTCTGTAGCAATATATTCAACTTTTGGCGGGATCGTTGGATAGACTTTTCGAACAATCAATCCATCGCGCTCCAGGTTGAATGTTCCAACAACTTCCGCGAAAAGCTGGGTTACCGGACCGAAGAAAAGCTGCGGAAATTTTGTACAACTATGCGATATGCGAGAACGGCAAGTTTGCCTATGTGCACAAATTCAAGGCTGCGCTGCTTTATTGGTCGCCGGAGAAGCGCTTGTTTCCAAAGCTGGGAGAGACGCAATGAATGAACCCGGAGTATGGGAATATAAAGAAAATATTCTAATATATCGCTTTTGCACTTTATCAAGTGAAGTTCCTATGCTACAATTTTAACATTCCGATGGGAACAGTTGAAAATGAAGCGAAGAGGTGTTCAACCTATGACGCAAAGGGATGAATCGATCGTTCATGAACGTTTTACGCTGCCGGCCGGTCAGCTCGATACCGGAGAGCCGCTGTATATTCGCGGGGACGTCAGGCTGGCGGCAGGGGGACAGACGGCACCGAAGCCGGTCCTGCTGATATGCCACGGCTTCAAAGGATTTAAGGACTGGGGATTCTTCCCTTACGCCGCCTCGCGGTTCGCGGAACGCAATTACTATGTCGTTACGTTTAATTTCTCGTGCAATGGCGTGAACGAGACCGATTTCGATGAGCTGGATAAATTCGCAGTCAACACGTACTCCAGGGAGCAAGCCGATCTGGAGACGCTGCTTCAGGCGCTGCGGGAGAGGAAGCTGCCGCTGGCTGATCATGCTGACTTGCAGCGCTTGATACTGCTCGGCCATAGCAAGGGTGGAGGGACAAGCATTATTTTTGCAGCCGAGCACCCGGAGGTCCAAGCGGTGGTCACCTGGAACGGCATCGGGAAAACCGATTTGTTCGATGACGCGTTCAAAGCACAAATTGCCGAGCAAGGCGTAGCGTACGTCGCCAATGTCAGAACGAAGCAGGAAATGCCGATACGTGCGTCTTTCTATGAGGACCTGCGGGCGAACGGCGATCGCTTCGACATTGCCCAAAGATTGGCAGGCCTCCACATTCCGGTGCTTCAAGTGCAGGGTGATCAGGACTCCCCCCGTCTCAAGGCCGGGTTCGAGCTGCTGCGTTCGGCGGCGCCACAGCACAGCGACCGGATCGTCACGATCGAAGGCGGCACGCATACGTTCGGTGCCGTGCATCCCTTTCGGACGACGACGCCGGAGCTGGAAGGCGCGATCCATGCTACGATTCAGTTTATGGATGATGCAACGAACCTGAACCGTCTTTAAATACAGAAGCGGCCTTGGTCCTAAATTCCATTGGACTGAGGCCGTTTAGTTTTGCCTGTAATCGCTATAGTGCGAAAAATTTGAATTGACAAAAAAACGGATAAATTCTATAATTTGATTAATCCAATTGAATTAATAGGATTTGACCGGGACACCGGATTATCCATTCTCTCAGAGAGAATGGATTTTTTTATTTCTAAATAATAAAGGATTAAATTTATCAACTATCATTTAACTTTTTAAATCAAGGAGGATGTAAACATGAGTCGAATTGCAGGTCCTAGGTTTGGAATTTGGACACCGGTTTATGGAACATGGGGGGCTACGACACATCCGGAGGACCCCTTTGACGCTTCTTGGGAAAGAGCTAAGCAGCTGGTGCTGTCCGCCGAAAAGCTCGGCTACGATTCAACTCTTATAGCCCAGCATATCGTCAATCCGTACGGACATGAAATTGATATTTTGGAGACCTGGACCGCAGCCGCTGGTCTTGCCTCATTAACCTCAAACATTGAAATTATCGCCGCGATAAAGCCAACGCTCTTCCACCCGGTGGTGCTCGCCAAGCAAGCTCTCGGCATCGAAGAGATCAGCAGCGGCCGGTTCTCGATCAATGTGGTCAATGCTTGGTATAAACCGGAGCTGCTCCAATCGGGCATTCCATTTGCCGAACATGACGAGCGTTATATTTACGGAACCGAATGGCTCACGATCGTCCGTTCGCTGCTGACCGGGGAGAAAACCAGCTTTGAAGGCAAGTACTTCCACGTTGATGGAATTGAATTGAACCCGGGACCGAAAACAAGGCATCGTCCTACCATCTATGTGGGAGGAGAGTCGGAGCCGGCGAGAGATTTGGCTGCGGGACTGGGAGACGTCTGGTTTATTAATGGGCAGCCGCTTGAGAATGTCGAGGGGCTCATCCGTTCCGTTGCCAGGCGGAAACGGGAAGGCGTCCCCGTCCGCTTTGGGCTGTCCGCTTTTGTCATTGCGCGTGAGACGGAGGAGGAAGCACAGGCCGAGCTGGCTAAAGCTTGGGAATATGCAAAGGCCGACGAGCATCTGAATGAACAGCTCTTCGGACATGCGGACCAGAAAGCAGTTATGTTTCAAACGATTTCCAAGTATCCGGCTATAGGTACGAACGGGGGCACGGCAGCGGGGCTAGTCGGTTCTTATGACCAGGTAGCCGAGCGGATCGCAGCGTTTCATGAGATTGGCATCGAACTGTTTATGCTGCAGTTCCAACCGTTTGAAGCCGAGATGGAGCGCTTTGCAAGGGAGATTTTCCCGCGTGTTCGCAGCTTGAACCCGGTCGCACTTTAACGGGGACTGGAAAAACGATTTTTTGTAACCTACGGCACTTAATTTCAATTAGAAAATATGAGCCCGAAGAATTGACAGGTTGACGGAGACGGTGTTAGCATCATTATAACGCAGTTAGTTTATCGGAATTATTTTAATTCGTTCTGATAAGCTTGCTTGTCGATACAAAATGACATCATAGTAGGAGTGTGGGATTCGTGTCCAATGTCGTTATTATTTCTGGAAGTACTTCAAGCACATCCCGCTTGAATGGAGTTTTGCAGCAAGTTGAAGCATTGCTGCACGATCACAAGGTTGAACGAATTGATGTAAGAAGCCTGCCGCCCGAGGATTTGATCTACACCAAATTCGACAGTCCGGCTATTATTGAAGCCAATAGACTCATCGAGCAGGCGGATGCGGTTGTGGTAGCGACTCCCATCTATAAGGCGTCTTATACCGGCGTGCTAAAAACGTTCCTTGACCTGATTCCGCAAAAGGGGCTTCAGGGAAAGGTGATTTTGCCTATTGCGATAGGAGGAACAATTGCTCATTTATTGGCTATTGATTATGCTTTAAAGCCGGTGCTTTCCTCATTGGGCGCTAACAATCAGCTTCAAGGCGTTTATGCCCAGGACGTGCAGGTGAATCGGGCTGAGGATGGAAGCTTTGAACTGACGGAAGAATTGCATCAACGGCTTCAGGAATCCGTTCAACAATTCGAAAAGGAAATACAGGCGCTCCTGCAGAAATCCCCGGTTTGAATGCCGACAGTGCGTGCCACAACGATAAGCGTGCAATCCACAGATGTGGTTGCGCGCTTTTGTTTGGTTATCGACCTGTTAGATTTTCAATATTTTCTAACGGTTTAGGCTAAGCTGTAAGAAAATACGAAGATCCTGTAAGAAACCAGTTAGATAGATGTTTTATTTTTATAAAAGGTCACACATAAAAATTAAATGTAAGCGGTATCATCTTGAGGCCTGGAAGCGCAGTTTGTAAATTCAGACTTGGGAGGGAAAACCAGTGAAGTTTATTTATGTGAATATCATGCCTTACCGGGATTTACCCGAGGACTTTGTGCAAAATCATGAAAGTGTTTGGGTGACCATACCGAGCGAATTGTATGACGCCGAAAAAGGTCATTTGATGTTTAACGAATATGTGGACCAATATGAGATTGCTGTCGACGCAGGCTTTGATGCGGTTGGTTTCAATGAACACCACGGCAATGCCTACGGACTGGATAACTCTCTGAACATTATGGCGGCTATGCTGGCGAGAAAAGTTCGCCAAACGGAAAAAACATGTATTGTGCTCATTGGCGATAGTATTGCTCTGTACAATCCCCCCATCCGCGTGGCTGAAGAACTGGCTATGCTGGATAACATTACGGGAGGGCGTGTCGTGGCAGGTTTTCCGGCCGGAACCTCCATGGACACCAACTACGTATACGGCATTCCCCCTGCTGAATTAAGACCCCGGTTCTATGAAGCGCTCGACCTCATTAAACAGGCGTGGACGCGAAGTGAAGTTTTCCCTTTCAACGGCAAATATACGCAGCTCAAGCACGTCAACCTGTGGCCTCGCCCTTATCAAAAGCCGCATCCGCCGATCTGGCTTCCCGGGAGCGGGAGTGTAGAAACATGGGATTACTGTGCCAAGAACGATCTTCCTTACTATTATCTCAGTTATAGCGGATATGCGACGGCGAAGAAATTTATGGATGGTTTCTGGGAGCATCGTCAGAAGCTTGGGAAAGATTTGAATCCTTATTGGGCCGGATTTAATCAGGTGATTCTAGTTTCCGAAACCGATGAACGGGCTCAGCAGGACTATGAAGAGCATCTTCGCTACATGCTGAGAACACTCATGCACATTCCGGCTAAATATGCGGAAGCTCCAGGATACCGTACCGCTAGAAGTGTAGCCGAAAGCCTGGTGAGTCAGTTCGCTTTACATGGTAAGAGCAGATACTCGACAAAAACTGATTTTGACTGGAAGCAGATTGTTGAAGCGGGCAACGTCATAGCCGGTTCCCCTGCGACCGTTCGCGACAGGCTTAGAGAAATGATTAAATCACTTCGCGTGGGTAATATTACGGCGCATCTGAATATCGGCTCCATGCCGCATCATTTAGCCGTTAAAAATATTGAGCTGTTTTCGAAAGAAGTCATGCCGTATTTGCATGATATTTGGGATGATCAATGGCCTGTTGTCGGATGGCCGGAAGTTGCGAACAACCGTTTAAATCATGCGGGCCTGGCCCAAAATTCCGTTTAAGGGGGAGTCATATCATGTCGTCACCTGAACTGCTGACCATCCAGCTGCGCAAAGGCGCGCAAGCGAAAGTTCTCGTTGCCGGGGAAGGCAAGCCCGTCATCTTCCTGCATGGAGCGGGGGGGTTGAAATGGGATGTTTATTTAGAGGAATTAGCGAAAGAATATAAAGTTTACGCTCCTTACTTCCCGGGAACAGGGGGGGCTACAAGCTGTAATGAACTTGATCTTCGGAATTTGTGGGATGTCGTGCTTTATTACTTTGATTTGATTGATTTGTTAGGGATCGAGAATGTGGATATCATCGGTCATTCCTTCGGGGGCATGCTGGCTGCAGAATTGGCGGCAACCGACTCGAGACGAGTCCAGAATCTGCTGCTGCTTTGCGCAGCGGGATTGTGGGACGAAGAGATTGAGAAGAGATCTGCCTCCATGGAAGGCGATTTAAATTCCAAATTATTTTACGATAATGAATCTCCGCTGGCCCAAGCCCATTTTGCTTTACCGGAGGATGCGGATAAACGTTTGGAGGTACTGATTGATCAGCAAGTCGTTATGGCGGAAGCTTCCCGGTTCCTGTGGCCGCTGCCGGACAAAGGTCTTCGCCGTCGTCTGCATCGGATACGAGCCCAGACTTGTATTGTTTGGGGGAAGCAGGATGCCATTCTTCCAGTCGATTATGCGTATGTGTTTCAGAAGGAAATTTTGGGCGCAACCGTTGAAGTTTTAGATCAAACCTCGCATTTTCCGCAATTAGAGCAACTGGACGATGTATTGGAAACGACCTTCTCCTTGCTCACTCCGGATCCGGTGGCGAAGCAATAGCCGGCCAGGGCGGTTGGTACGCGCCGTAAACCGATGAGGGAGGGAAGTCATGCAAGATTTCAAGGGAAAAGTTGCATTCATTACCGGAGGAGGCAGCGGAGTCGCTTTAGGGCAAGCTAAAGTCTTCGCCAAAGCCGGTATGAAGGTGGTCATCGCCGATATCCGTCAGGATCATCTGGATCAGGCGATGGCCTATTTCGAACAAACGGATGCACAGGTGCATCCCATTCGATTGGATATTACGGACCGTAAGGCGATGGCCGAGGCGGCCGACGAGACGGAACGCGTATTCGGTCCGGTGCAGCTGTTGTGCAATACGGCAGGAGTCAGTATTTTCGGTCCGATGCAGCAGGCGACTTACGAAGATTGGGACTGGATTATGAATGTCAATGTCGGCGGCGTCATCAACGGTATCCAGACCTTCGTCCCGAGAATGATCGAATACGGCAAGGGCGGACATATTGTGAATACGGCATCGATGTCAGGCTTTACCCCCATGACCGGTACCGGTGTATATTGCACGTCAAAGTTTGCCGTGCGGGGATTGACCGAGTCTCTCCGTATAGATCTTGAGCCGCATCATATCGGGGTATCGGTGCTGTGCCCGGGGGCGGTGAATTCGAATATTCACGAGGCGGTGCGCACGCGTCCGCAGCATCTCGCCAATACCGGCTACTACCATGAGGATGAAGAGATCATGAAGGGGCTGAAGGCGGTCATCGAGCCCGGTCTGGACCCTGTCATCCTGGCGGAGAAGGTGCTGGAGGCAATCCGGAACAATGAGCTTTATATTATTCCCTATGCGGAATTCAGAGAGCCGTTGATTGAACTGCATAACCGTGTACTTTCGGTTCTGCCCGATCCGAAGGATGACCCGGATATGATGAAGCGCGTCGAGGCCATTCAAAAGAGCAGAAGCCCACAACGTCAGGACGCCGGATGACCCGGAGCTTGCAGCGGGTACGTATTCATTTGTTCATCATTCAAGAGCGGCGAATATAGGATACGGACCTAAAGTCCTTGTAACAGAATGATTCCGGCCACCGTCCAGCATTCGCCATGAGGAAAGATGTGAATGGGTCGTGTGGCCGGATGCCTATACGGCATTGATGTAAGCGCTGCCAACTAGCGCGGCATTCCCGCAAGCAACGCGCCTGTCGGTCACGGTTCTTGACTTACCGATATGAATGAATGAAAGGAGCCTGAATATAATGGCTGCAGCCCCGCGGTTGATTGATACCGATTTACACAATGATTTAGCCGGTCCCCGAGAACTTCTTCCTTTTTTACCCAAAGAGTGGCATCAGCAATGGCTGGAACAAGGAATAGGCGTCGGAGGAAAATCCTGGAGTGCCGTCGGCTATATACGGAAAGACGTTAAGCCGGAAAAAGGCGGCTACCCCGGAAGCGACCCGGAGTTTGTTCTCAAGGACCATATGGACAGATACGGCTTTGATTATGCGATCTTAACCGGAAACGCCTCCATGATCGGCATTTCCTTAAATTATGATCCGGACTATGCCAATGCGGTCGCGTCTGCTCATAACGATTGGCAGAACGAAGTCTGGTTGAAAGCGAGTCCCCGGTACAAAGGGTCGATTCTGATCAACCATGCCGATCCGGATGCAGCAGTCCGGGAAATTGAACGGCTGGCCGGCCATCCGGATATCGTACAAGTCATGATGTGCAGCGCGTCGCGGACTTTGTTCGGACAAAGATTTTATCATCCGATTTATGAAGCCGCCGAAAGGCACGGGCTGCCTGTGGCCATTCATCCGGGGAATGAAGGACTTGGCCCCACCTACCCTCCCACGCCTTCCGGATACCCGACTCGTTATATGGAATGGCAAAATATTATTCCGATCAACTATATGTCGCAAGTGAACAGCCTGGTCTGCGAAGGCGTATTTGAAAAGTTTCCAAAGCTGAAATTCGTCGCCATTGAAGGGGGCATTTCCTGGCTTCCGCATCTGATGTGGCGGATGGATAAAAACTACAAAGCACTGCGGGATACGGTGCCCTGGTTGAAGAAGCTCCCGTCCGAATACATCAAAGAACATGTGTTATTAACGACGCAGCCGATCGAGGAGCCGCCCCAACCCCAGCATCTGGTGGATATTATTAACATGTGCGGCGCTGAAGACATGGTCATGTTCTCTTCCGACTATCCGCATTGGGATTTCGATAATCCGAAAATGGCACTTGCCTCGTTCCCAAGAGAGTTAAGAGAAAAAATCGCCGCCAAAACCGCAATGGATGTGTACGGTCTGAAGGAAGTCGTGGAAGGTGCCGGCATTGGGGGAGTCGCCGGATGACCAGACACGCGGTTGCCAAAGTCGCCGACCTGCGGGAGAAGGGGCGACACCTTGTAGAGGTCAAAGGCATGGAGCTTGGAATTTTCATGGTGGACGGTCAATATTATGCATGGCGCAATGTATGTCCGCATGCGGCAGCGCCGGTTTGCGTAGGCAAGGTTTGCGGGACGCGTCTTCCATCGATGGTGTATGATTACGAGTTCGGGCGCGATCAGGAAATATTGCGCTGTCCGTGGCACGGATGGGAATTTGATCTCAAAACCGGACGACATCTTGTCGATACGGACGCCAAGCTGAGAGGGTTTGCCGTGGAAGTGGAGGATGAGGACATTTATGTGGTTATGCCGTAAGGTCGGGTTGGAACAAGGAACGTTATCTATGGATAAGGAGCGTGTTCGATATGATAGAGGGAGCAAAAGCAAGCACCGCCACGCGCGTGGTGCAAAAGAACAATGAGAGTCCCGTGCGTGAGGTGGAAACGGATATTTGCGTTGTAGGCAGCGGAATCGCGGGCATTTCCGCCGCACTGGAAGCTGCGCGGCTCGGGCGTAAAGTGACGCTGGTCGACGGGCTTCCGGCCCTTGGCGGTCAGGCTGTAAACTCGATCATCGGCACCTTCTGCGGTCTTTTCTCGAGCGGCAAGAAGGGCTATCAGTTCACCCATGGAATCGCCGACGATATACTGCGTGAGCTCGGCGCTGTCGGCGGGGTCCGCTTTCACTGGGAATCGACGAATGCGGTCATGTATGACGAGATCGCCTTATCCCGCTGGATCGAGGAGGCGGTGAGCGCTGCCGGCATCACAGTTGTTCTCGGCGCCATACTTAGGGGAGCGAACCGTGAAGGAAGGCGCATTACCTCGATTGAGCTGACTACGCGGTACGGAGACGTGCGCGTTACTGCAAACGGCTTTGTCGATGCGACGGGAGACGCAGCGCTGGCGTGGCATGCCGGGCTTCCTTGCCGGGAAGCGGCCGAGGTTGCGGTTTACGGTTCCCAGATGATGGTGGTCGAGGGGATCGACGAAAAGAACTATCCGGGATTTGGCGTCATTGGCGCAAGACTGAAAGAAAGAGCCGACGATTACGGAATCGTCCGTAAGGACGGCTTTGCTATACCGTTCCCGGGGAAGGGAACCGCGTTGGTCAATATGAACCATGTGGAAACGCCGCTTGAACCGGTGGCCGCTTCCATGAAAGCTATCGAGGGGAAAACAGAGGCGGACAAAGCGTTGAACTTCTTGAAAGGTGAGTTTCCGCTTTGCTTCGGCAAAGCACGCGTCCGCAGCTACGGGTTTGCCGGAATTCGCCAGACGCGTTGGATTGTCGGCAGCAAGCAGTTGACGGTTGAAGAGGTGCGCGCCGGCACGCGTTTTCCGGACGCAATCGCGCGTACGGCATGGCCGGTTGAACTGCATAGTCATGCGGAAGGCTATATTTGGGAGCCTTACCCCGATGACCACGTTCACTACGTGCCCCTGGGGAGCTTGACGCCTCCGGATGTCGATAACCTGGTTGCGGCTGGACGCTGCATCGATGGAGACGTTGCCGCCCTCTCGAGCGTACGCGTAATGGGACCCTGCATTGCGATGGGAGCGGCTGCGGCTAACGCATTGGATCTTGCAGGAACTGGCAGCGTCCATCAAATCGACATCGCCGCCCTGCAAGAGCGGCTGAAGGATAATCTGGAACGCACCGACAACCCGTGGATGGAACCGATCGCACTATAAGAACGGAGGATGAGATTATGAGATTAACGGACGAAGAAAAGTTTATGCTGGATGGCCGGGAGGGGCCGGCCGTGCAGAAGTCGATGGATTTATTGGTTCGCTACGGCGAGGCTTTGGGAGCGGAGAAGCTGATCCATACCAACAATGTGAGCACTGCGGTAACCATTGCGGGTCCGCTGATGTCGAATTATGCACGCCAGCACGGATTCGACGCCGCCTTTTCCGAATTCAACCTGGACAGTCAGGAGCCCGTCGAGATTCCCATGGTCAAGACCCATTCCTGCCAGCTTATTTCCGGGATGGATACGGAATACTGGGAAGCGCTGGGCGCTCCCTCCGAGCAAGTGAAGCTGACGAAGGAGAACGAAGCGTACAACGCAGGACTCGGCATCCAGCTGATGAGTACATGTACGCCCTACCAGATCGGCAATGTGCCGGTGAAGGGAGAGCATTGCGCCTGGATGGAGTCCTCGGCGGTGGTGTACATCAACTCCATTCTCGGAGCGCGCACCAATTGCGAAGGCAGGGAAAGCACGGCGGCTGCGATGTTCACGGGACGGATTCCGTACTGGGGATATCATATCGACGAAAACAGGCTGGGCACGGATCTGGTGGAAGTCGAATGGGAAGTCGAGAGCATGACCGATTGGGGGCTGCTCGGCTACTATGTCGGCGAAGTCATCGGTGATCGGGTGCCCGTCCTGAAAGGGATCCGGTATGTGCCGAATTCCTACCGCGTCAAGCATTTTGGAGCTGCGGCCGCTTCATCGGGCGGCGTAGAAATGTATCATATCCCGGGCATTACGGCGGAAGCCCGCACCATAGAAGAAGCTTTCGGAACGAATAAGCCGCAGTTCAGCTTCAAGTTCGGCAAGGCGGAACGGCAGCAAATGTACGACAACCTGAACGTTTCCGCCAAAGATACGAACGTGGACTTCATCATGCTCGGCTGTCCGCACGCATCCATCGAGCAAATTTGGGAAATCTGCAAGCTGCTGAAAGGGAAGCGGATCAACAGCGGAACGAAATTGTGGATCTTCACGCCGAGGGCGCTCCGGCAATTGGCGGACAAGAATGGATACACCCAAATTATTACCGATGCCGGCGGTCTCTTGATGAGCGATACGTGTCCGGCAATCAGCCAAATGCTGCCGCCGGGAACGAAGGTTGTGGCGACGGATTCGGCGAAGCAGGCGCACTACCTGCCGGCAATCACCGGCGTACAGACGTGGTTTGGATCGCTTGAGGACTGTATCCATGCGGCTGTCACCGGCAAGTGGAGCGGGGGGCTGCGATGAAGAAAATTGTACTGCACGGGAGGAAAATCGTCGGCGGCTGCGCGGAAGGGGAGGCTCTGGTCACCCACGATTCGATCTCGGGATGGGGCGGAGTCAATCCGATGACCGGTAAGATTGTGGAAGTGCGCCACGAACTAAGCGGCCAAAGCTTTGCTGATAAGGTGCTTGTCTTTCCGGGTGCCAAAGGTTCATCCGGATGGTCCGGCATTTTCCATAGCACGCGGCTGGTCGGAACCGCTCCCAAGGCGATGCTCTTCAATACGATGACGACGAAGGTCGCCCTGGGAGCCGTGGTGACGCATGCACCGGCTATGACCGACCTGGATGAGGATCCGCTCAAGATCATTGAAACCGGCGATTGGGTCAAGGTGGACGCCGATAACGGCATTGTGGAAATAACCAAGAAGAGCTAGGACTTCTTGTCTTGTTTCGTAGAGATAAGCACCGCAGCTTCACTGTGCTTCTATTCCAACTACATATTTGAACAAATATTCATGCAGGTTCGACGGAGCTGATCAACCAACGCTTACGAAGAAAGAGGGACTGTTCAAATGAGAAGGAAGTCAGGTATGGCCAAGTTATTGTATCTCAGCGTCGCCCTTTGTTTACTATTCTCTGTCATCATTTCCGGTTGCGATGCATCGGACAATTCAGATAAGGATGCGAAAGCGACGAATGCTCCGGCGAATTCTGCGAATCCGGCGGCTACGGGGCCAACACCGGGCGGCACCGTGAAGTTTATTATGTCGAGCACCGCGACAAATATCGGTTTTCCAGCCACAGATGCAGCCTCGTTTACGCTATACTACAACAGGCCTGCGCTTGAATCGCTGGGCCGTTATGATGGAACAGGCAAGATGACGCCGTTTCTTGCGGAAAGCTGGCAAAGCGATTCGAAGGCGAAGACGATTACGTTTAAAATCAAGCAGGGCATCAAATTCCAGGACGGTACGGATTTTAACGCGGAAGCGGTAAAGTGGAACATCGAGCAGTACGTGGCCGCCAAGCGTCCTGAAGTAAAAGGCATACAATCGATTCAAGTGATCGACGCGAGCACGGTGCAGCTGAACCTGGCTTCCTGGGATATCGGCTTGCTGGACTCTATTGCCTATTTCGTATTGATGGTATCGCCGGCAGCCGTGGAAAAGAACGGCAAAGACTGGGCGGTCAGTCATCCGGTCGGCACGGGTCCTTTCAACTTTGTCAGCTGGGAGAAAGATGTTTCGATCAAGTTTAAGAAAAATGAAAATTATTGGCAAAAGGGTAAGCCTTATCTTGATGCTATCGAATACTCCTTCATTTATGACCTTAACACGGCGGGCAATGTGTTTAAATCCGGGGGCGCCGATGTGATCACCCAAATGACCGCGGAGACGACGCTTGAGCTTGAGAAATTAGGGAAATCGACCATGCAAAACAATGCGAAGATCTATGGCCGGATTGGCTTGGGATTAATGTTCGACAGCGGCAACCCGAATTCCCCGTTAAAAGAGCTGAAGGTCAGGCAGGCTGTCATGCATGCGGTGGATACCAAGGCCATTATCAAATCAGTGTTAAGAGGATTAGCCGAAGAGACCAACCAATATTATGATTCAACCGCCCAGTTTTACAATCCGGATGTGAAGGGCTACCCCTACGATCCGGAGAAAGCGAAGCAATTGCTGGCGGAGGCGGGGTATGCGAACGGCTTCAAGACGAAGATCACGACGATACCTTCCTATGAAAATTTAGTGACAGCCGTTCAAAGCTACCTGGCCAAGGTAGGCATCGATGTGCAAGTGGTTACGATGGACGTATCGAAGCTTATCGCTTTGACAGCTGGTACGTGGGACGGGATGACGGTTTATATCAGAACGCTGCAGCCTAACGCTCCGACCTTAATCTACCGCAATTTCGGCCAGGACGCCGCCTATTTCTCCAAAAACATCATCCATCCGGAAAGCTTAAACAAGCTGCTGAAGGACGCCATAGACGCGCCGGATGCCGAAGCATCCAGAAAAGCAGTGTTGGACATGCAAAAAGTCCTCCATGATGACCATGCGATGTATTTCCCGATGGCAAGTCCGATAAGTTCGATCTTCATGAATCCGAAGGTCCAAAACCTGGGGATGTTCAAAACGAACGGGTACGATTGGGCTCCTGAGGATGTGTGGGTACAAAAATAAATCGTATGTTGAAAAAGGGAGTGTTGGAATGAGAAAGAGGTCAGAAATGACCAGGTTTATATACTTCAGCTTTGCCGCTTGTTTGTTTATTTCTGTAATACTGAGCGGATGCAGCAAAGAGCCTGCGATTCAAGAAGCTTCGAAGGAACCGACGAATACAGGGCCGACGCCAGGCGGCACGTTGAAAGTTATTGTGCTCGATAATGTCACCAATCTGGGGTATCCGGCCGAACAACGGGTATCGTCGAGTCTGTACTTTGTTCAGCCGGTATTGGAAACGCTTGGCCGCTATAATGATAAAGCGATCATGACACCATGGCTTGCGGATAGCTGGCAAGCCGATCCGCAAGCGAAGACCCTTACGTTCAAATTAAAGAGCGGCATTAAATTCCAGGACGATACCGACTTTAACGCAGAAGCGGTGAAGTGGAATATCGAAGAGTACCAGAAAGCCAAACGTCCCGAGGTCAACGGCATCCAATCGATGGATGTGATCGATGCCCACACGTTGAGGCTGAATCTTGCGCAATGGGACAACAATCTGCTTGAATCGATTGCCTATTACGTCAAGATGGCATCCCCGACGGCGATTACGAAAAACGGAAAAGACTGGGCCATTAAAAACCCGGTCGGCACGGGTCCCTTCAAGTTAGTCAGCTGGGAACGCGATATTTCGGTCAAGTTTAAAAAGAACGAAAATTACTGGCAGAAGGGCAAGCCTTATTTGGACGGCATTGAGTATTCCCTCATCTATGACCGGAATACGGCGGCCAATGCTTTTAAGACGGGGGGCGGCGACGTCCTGACGCAAATGAGCGCCGAAACTTATTTGGAGCTGGAGAAGACGGGGAAATACGTGATCCGTACGAATGAGAACATTACTGGCCCCTTGGGTGTAGGACTGATGTTCGACAGCGCCAATCCGAATTCCCCGTTCGCGGATGTCAAGGTCAGGCAGGCGGTCATGCATGCCGTGGACTCCAAGGCCATTATCGGTTCGGTGCTTCGCGGGATGGCCTTGGCTACCAACCAGTGGAATAATGCCTCTTCCCAGTTCTACAACCCGGATGTGAAAGGATTCGCATACGATCCGGAGAAAGCGAAACAATTGCTGGCGGAGGCCGGTTATCCGAACGGCTTCAAGACGAAGATCACCACAGACGCATCCAGAGCCGAGGTCATGACGGCCGTTCAAAGCTATCTGGCCAAGGTGGGCATTGAAGTTGAACTGGTTACGGTGGACGCCGCGAAGTGGAGCGCGATGATTGCGGATAAGTGGGACGGGATGATTCTGTTCTATAGAGCGCTCGCGCCGAATATCTCGATCCATATGAACCGGATCATCAGCAAAGACGGCTCGCTGTACGCCAAGCACATCATCCATCCGGATAAGGTAGAGCAGCTGCTTGCCGAAGCAAGGACAGCGACGGATGCCGGAGCCTCGAAAAAAGCAGTGCTGGAGCTGCAAAAAGTGATTTTCGATGAATATGCCATCGGGTTTCCGCTTCTCAGTCTCGTAAGCGGTATGGCCATTTCCCCCCACGTGCAAAACATCGATTTCGATAAAACGAATGCGTTCGACTGGAACCCGGAGGGCGTGTGGTTGAAGAAGTAGCCGGTACAATGAGGGTAAGCCATGCTTCCGACTTACCCTCGTTATCGTTAATCTTGAGCGAGGGAGGCGTCCATTAATGGCAACATTTATCCTAAGAAGGCTTCTGCAGACCGTCATTGTTCTGCTCATTGTAACGATGCTTGTTTTCCTGATCATGCAGCTGCTTCCCGGTGACCCGGCCCGCATCATGCTGGGCAGCGAGGCTACCCAGGAGCAGATCGATCTGCTGCGGGAGGAAATGGGACTGGATCAGCCGCTGCCGGTTCAATATCTTCACTGGCTCGGCAATGTGCTCCAAGGGGACTTGGGCAAATCTTTATACTACAAAGACGCGGTGACCGGTACGATCGCCACCCGTCTGCCGATCACGCTGCAGCTCGGGATTTATTCGCTGCTGCTGGCGTTGCTCATCGGTATTCCCGCAGGGGTGATCGCCGCCGTCAAGCGCGGGTCGGCATGGGATTCCGCCGTTCTCCTGATTTCCAATTCCGGGATTTCGATTCCCAGCTTCTGGCTCGCGATCCTGGGCGTGTATTTGTTCAGCATGCAGCTTGGATGGCTGCCGGTTCAAGGCTATGTATCGCCATGGGAAGACTTTGGCGAAAGCGTCAAGCATATGCTGATGCCAATTTTTGTTCTAGCGCTGGCGTCTTTGGCATCGATTGCCCGCCAGACCCGTTCGGCGATGCTGGAGGTCATCCGGCAGGATTATATTCGAACTGCCCGTTCCAAGGGTTCGAAGGAACGGCTGGTCATCGTGAAGCATGCCTTGCGCAATGCGCTGATCCCGATCATTACCCTGCTTGGCTTGCAGCTCGGACATATCGTCGGGGGGATGGTATTTATTGAATCGGTATTTAACATCCCCGGGATGGGAAGGCTTATCGTTCAATCCATTCTTAATCAAGATTTCATCGTCGTTCAAGGCTGCGTATTGGTTATTGCCGCGATCGTCGCTCTGGTGAATCTGATTGTGGATATTACCTACAGCTACGTGGATCCGCGGATTCATTACGAATAAAGGGGGAAGAGCTTGATGGAAACCGCACTTGCCAAACCGGCAGCGAAGCTTTCGCCGCGAACGAGCAACCTACGGAAATTTCTCCGCGTCTTTCTGGCGCGCAAGGCTGTCGTAGCGGCCTTGATTATTCTGCTGTTAATCGTGCTTTGCGCCATATTCGCCCCTGTTCTTTCACCCTACGACCCGTACGAGCAGGACTTGAGCAATACGCTTCAGCTATCGTCCTCGGCGCATCTGCTGGGCACGGACTTGTTCGGCCGGGATATCTTAAGCCGGATTATTTACGGAACGCGTGCATCCCTTGCCGTCGGGATTGTGTCTGTCGCGATTGCCGGAGGCATCGGCATGTCGCTCGGTCTGATCGCCGGGTACTTTCGCGGCATTGTGGACGGCTTCATTATGCGGGTGATGGACGCGCTCATGGCGATTCCTCCGATTATTTTGGCGCTTTCGGTAGGGGCTGCGCTGGGCGGCGGTTTGGCTAACGTCATGATCTCGCTCGGGGTTGCCTTGATACCCAATTATGCGAGGCTGATGCGGGGACAAGTATTGTCGGTAAGGCAGGCGGACTATGTCGTGGCGGCCGAAATCAGCGGCGCAAGCAACCTTCGTAACATGCTGGTTCACGTCCTCCCCAACTGCCTGTCTCCCTTGATCGTGCTGATTACGTTGAATTTAGGGGTGGCCATTCTCGCTGAAGCCGGTCTGAGCTTCCTTGGACTCGGTATCGCTCCGCCCGGAGCCGCCTGGGGCTCCATGATCAATGACGGATATAAATATTTATCCACCAATCCGCTGCTTTCTTTTGCTCCGGGCATCGCGGTCATGATTACGGTCCTGGCCTTTAATCTGGTTGGCGATGCGCTAAGAGACGCGCTGGATCCGAGGTTGAGAGGAACGACGTAATAATCGGATTGGAAGAAAGTCGCCGCATGATGAGGAGGGTATCCGCGAATGAATCATCTGTTGGAAGTGAAAAATCTAAAAACCGAGTTTAGGGTAGACGGCCTTACGTATAAAGCGGTGGATGGCGTTTCGTATTATGTTGACGAGGGAGAGATCGTGGCGGTCGTCGGTGAAAGCGGTTCCGGAAAGTCCGTCACCCAATATTCCGGGCTGCAGCTCATTCCTTCGCCCCCCGGCAAAATTGTCGGCGGAGAAGTGTTGTTTAAAGGTGCCGACCTGCTCCGGTACCACCCGAAGAGCGAGGAACTGCGCGATATTCGGGGCGGCCAGATCGGCGTTATCTTTCAGGAACCGATGACCTCACTTAACCCGGTGTTGACCGTGGGGGAACAGATCGGCGAATCGGTCATGCTGCATATGAAGCTGAATAAAGCCCAAGCGCGCAGCCGGGCCATCGAATTAATCCAGCAGGTGGGCATACCGGATGCCGAGCATCGGGTCGATTACTACCCGCATCAGTTTAGCGGCGGCATGAGACAGCGGATTATGATTGCCATGGCGCTGTCTTGCAATCCGAAAATTTTGATCGCGGATGAAGCTACGACAGCCTTGGATGTGACGACACAAGCGCAGCTGCTCGAATTGCTGCGGGATATCGTCAAGCGCACGAATACGGCTTTAGTGCTCGTAACGCACAATTTGGGCATTGTGGCCCGTTATGCGGATCGCATCTATGTCATGTATGCCGGAGGGATTGTGGAGTCCGGCTCGGCCAAGGATATATTCGCCAGTCCGCAGCACCCGTATACCATTGGTCTGCTTAAGGCCGTGCCGAGATTGGATGATCCGAAGGACCGCAAGCTGATTCCGATCGAAGGGCTGCCGCCCAACCTTGCCGACAAGCCGACGACTTGTCCGTTTCTTCCCCGGTGCTCTTACCGCACGGCCCTATGCTCGGAGGCGCCTGCCCCCGAACTGGTTGAAGTGAAGGACGGACATCATGCCGCATGCTATGTGAACATAGGTGAAACGGAAGCGGCAGCGGCAGCCGACGGGGGAGTCATGCTCCAGGAGGTGCAGGAAAAGGAGGAAGTTCATGCGGGCCCATCCAAACCGAAAACGGAAATCTTGTTGGAAGTGAAAAACCTGAAAACGTACTTTCCCGTCACGAAGGGGCTGCTGAAGCGGAAAGTCGCCGATATTAAAGCGGTGGACGACATCAGCTTTGACCTGAAAAAGGGGGAGACGCTGGGGCTTGTAGGGGAGAGCGGATGCGGCAAAACGACCGTGGCCCGCAGCATCCTGCGCATGTACGATCCTACCGGGGGCCAAATTTTGTTTGAAGGGCAGGACATCGCTGCCATGTCCAAAAGTCAGCTGCGTCCGCTCCGCAAACATATGTCGCTCATCTTTCAAGATCCTTACGGCTCTCTCGACCCCCGGCAGACGGCGGGTCATATTGTCGGGGAACCGCTGAAAATCAACAAATTGGTAAGCAGCCGGAGCGAGTATAACAACAGGGTCGATGAGCTGTTCCGGTTAGTAGGCCTCGATCCGGATTTGAAAAACCGCGTTCCGCACGAATTCAGCGGCGGACAGCGGCAGCGTCTGGGCATCGCCCGGGCGTTAGCGAGCAATCCTTCCTTTATCGTATGCGACGAAGCCATCTCGGCGCTCGACGTATCGATTCAGGCGCAGATCATCAATCTGCTTGAGGATTTACAGGTGAAGCTGGGGCTGACCTATTTATTCATTGCCCATGATTTATCCGTCGTACGGCACATCAGCGACCGCGTAGCCGTGATGTATTTGGGGCGTATTGTGGAAATTGCGGATTGGAAGTCGCTGTATGAAAACCCTAAGCACCCGTACACGCAGGCTTTGCTTGCGGCGGTCCCGATTCCCGATCCCTTTGTGGAGGAGACGCGGGAGCGAATCGTGATCAAGGGCGATGTGCCGAGTCTGATGAACAAACCGCCGGGGTGCAGCTTCTCTAACCGTTGTCCGCATGCAACGAAAGAGTGCAGCGAATCCGTGCCGCCGCTGCTGAACGTCGGCGGAGGACACGGCGTGGCTTGTTTCAGAGCGTAGCGGTTTGCTAGGAAGCATCAACCGGCTAAATAAAGCCATTAGGAGCGTGATTGATGATGGTATTAAAAGACAAGGTAGCCATTATTACGGGCGGCGCCAGCGGACAAGGCAAAGCATCGGCCAAATTGTTTGCGGAAGAAGGGGCCACCGTGATTTTCGCGGATTTAAACGAAGAAGGGGGGAAAGCGGTACAGCAGGAAATTAACGATGCCGGCTTCAAAGCTCATTTCTATAAACTGGATGTATCCGACGAAGAGGCCGTGATCTCTTTAGTAAATGAAGTCAAAAATAAATACGGGCGAATCGACGTGCTCTTCAACAATGCCGGAATCGGATTTGGCGCCAAGTATAAAATGGCGTCAGTCGTAGAGGCCGACACGAACGATTGGAAGGCAATTCTCGATATTAATCTGAACAGTGTCTTTTATTTTACGAAGCATGTGCTGCCGGTCATGATTGAACAAAAATCTGGAAGCGTTATCAACAACTCGTCGGCAGCCGGGCTGGTAGGCCAACCGGGAGCGGATGCCTATACGGCGTCAAAAGGCGCGATTATCTCGTTGACTCGTGTATGGGCTGTCACGTACGGCGTGCACAATATTCGCGTCAACTGTATTTGTCCCGGTTCTATCGATACGCCGATGATGACGACTGTACTGGATATGAAGCCTGAAGCCAAAGAATATTTGCCCAAGATCACCCCTCTGGGGAGACTTGGAAAGCCGGAAGAAATCGCGAATACGGCTCTGTTCCTGGCTTCGGAGAAAGCGGGTTACATTACCGGCGCCATCATCTCGGTCGATGGGGGCTGGACCGCCAAGTAAGTAAGCATTCACGAATCACAAAAATCATAAATGGAAAAAGGTGCGTCTAATGAGGAAGAAATCAGGAATGTCCAATTTCATCTCTCTTTCCCTTGCCCTATGTCTGTTGATTTCTGTGGTCATCTCCGGCTGCACCCCAGAACCGGCCAAGCAAGAACCGGCGAAGCAAGAACCGCAAAATGATTCGAAAACGGCATCGTCGAAGTATGGCGGTACGATGAAGATCATTATGTCCGATACGCTGACGAACCTGGGTTATCCGGCCGAGCTGCGTTCGAACGTCACGTTCTACTATAACCAGCCTGTGCTTGAATCGCTCGGGCGTTACGATAAGGAAGGGAACGTCCTCCCGTTCCTTGCGGAAAGCTGGCAATCCGATCCTCAAAATAAGACGATTACCATTAAAATCAAGCCGGGGATCAAATTTCATGATGATACCGACTTGAACGCAGAGGCTGTGAAATGGAACATTGAACAGTACTTAACGGCCAAGCGTCCCGAGGTGAACGGCATACAGTCGGTCGATGTGATCGATGCGAGCACCGTACGGTTGAATCTTGCGGCATGGGACAGCGGGCTGCTGGAAGCCGTCGCCTACTACGTGAAGATGATATCGCCTGCTGCTGTCGCCAAGAACGGAAAAGATTGGGCTATTCTGAATCCGGTCGGTACGGGTCCGTTCAAGTTTGTCAGCTGGGAGAAGGATGTGTCGGCCAAGTTCAAGAAAAACGAAACCTATTGGCAAAAAGGCAAGCCGTATTTGGATGCCATCGAATATACCTTTATTAGAGAAATCAATACGGCAGCCAATGTGTTTAAAACCGGGGGCGCCGACGTGTTAACACAGATGGATCCCGATATGTTTCTAGAGCTTCAGAAGTCGGGCAAATATACGACCTGGACGGACGATAAAGCATTCGGAACCGTAGGCATCGGGCTCATGTTCGATACCATCAACCCGAACTCGCCATTCGCCAATGTGAAGGTTAGACAGGCGGTTATTCATGCCATCGACAATGAAGCCATTGTGAAGTCGGTCCGCAGAGGGCTTGGTTTTTCCACGAATCAGTGGTATAAACCGGGTCTGTGGGCGCACAATCCCGATGTGAAAGGATTTCCCTACGATCCGGACAAAGCGAAGCAGCTGCTGGCGGAGGCCGGGTTTCCGAACGGCTTCAAAACAAAGATCACGACAGATCCGGCCAGGGAGAACCTCATGACGGCCGTTCAGTCTTATTTGGCCAAGGTAGGCATCGACGCTCAAGTGGTCACTGTCGATTCGGCGAAGTGGACCGCTCTCACTAACGATAAGTGGGACGGGATGATTATGTTTTTCAGAGCCATGGCGCCGAGTACATTAACTACGTTGAACCGGGTAATAAGCAAAAACGCAACCCTGTACGGTAAAAATATTTTGCATCCGGATAAGGTCGAGCAGCTGCTGGCTGATTCCAGGAATGCGCCCGATTTCGAATCCTCGAAAAAACCGCTTGTGGAGCTGCAAAAAGTGCTCTTTGAAGAATATGCCCTTGCCGTCCCCTTGATCGGTCTGACAACGGGAGTTGCCACGCAGCAAAAGATTCAGGATTTAGGCAACTTGACGACAAACGGGAACGATTGGACCCCGGAAGAGGCGTGGATCAAGAAGTAGCCGGCTTCTTCTCTTAAAATCCGCTCCATGAGCGGATTTTTTGTTACAACGATCCGATAAGGGTCGCGCGAGATCAATAACCGTACAGGAGTGATATAGGATGAGTGTAAACGATGCCGTACCTTCTCATGTTTCACCTGATTTAGTGGTCGATTTCGATTTTTTGCATCCGGCCGGCTCCGACGAAGATCCCTTCCTGGCCTTGAAACGTCTGCATAACGGGCCTGATATTTTTTGGACGCCGCACAATAAGGGCCATTGGGTTGCGACCCGCGGCGAGGACATCCGCCATATCCTGTCCGATCATGATCATTTCTCCTCGCAGTCGGCATTTATCCCGAAGTCTGCACGTCCGCCTGCCATTCCGCTCGAGATAGATCCGCCCGATCATATGGCTTACCGCAGACTTCTCGCACCTGCTTTTCTGCCTAAAGCGATTTCGACTTGGTCGAGTGAAGCCCGCGAGCTGGCGATCTCCTTGATCGAGGGCTTCCGGCCAAAGGGCGAGTGCGAATTCATGGCTGATTTCGCCCTGCAGGTTCCGATTATCGTCTTCCTGAAGATGTGCGGTCTGCCGCTTGAACATCGCGAGATGCTGCTTGAGTGGACTGCGGCTTTCGTTCGTCCGGGAAACGCTGAAATCAAAGAGGAAACCGAACGTCAAAGAGCCCTGTACATCCACAATTTGATCGTGGAACGACGCGCCAATCCGGGGGAGGATCTGATCAGCCGCGCCGTTAACGCCGATATCGGCGGACGCAAACTCAACGATCAAGAGGCCTATGGCCTGATCCGCGGCTTGCTCGGCGGCGGTTTGGATACGGTTGCCTCCACGATGGGCTGGATTGCGCGCTTTCTGGCCGAGAATCCGGAACACCGGAGACAGCTGATCGACGATCCGGAGCTTATTCCCAATGCGGTGGAAGAGCTGCTGAGACGCTTTAGCGTACCGAATATCGCCAGGGTCGTCGTTAAGGATATGGTATACAAGGGCGTCGCGATGAAGGAAGGGGAACAAATTTTTCTATCCGCCTGCTTGCATGGACTGGATACCGAAAGCTTCGAGAATCCGCTTGAAGTGAATTTCCGCCGCAGCGATGCCCGGACGCATTCCACCTTTGGGCAAGGCATCCACCGTTGTCCGGGCGCCACGCTCGCATCGTCCGAGCTGCGCATCTTCCTGGAGGAATGGCTGAAGCGCATCCCGGATTTCCGGATTAAACCCGGTGCAGCGGTTCGAACGGGTACGGGTATTGTACACGGCGTGCTGTCCCTTCCGCTGGCATGGGACGTCTAGACAGGCGGCGGCCCTGCAATTGTAAGAAATTAGCACGAACGTGTAAGAAACCAGTTAGATGCTCGTTTTATGCTAAAAAGGCGGTTATCCATTACACGATTAAATGAAAGCGATAACATTCTATCATTAAGGAGGAAAAGAAATATGGCTCAATTGATCAGCGGTATTCATCATGTCACTTCCGGTGTAGGAGGAGCGCAGGAAGATATCGACTTCTTCACCCAAATCGTAGGTCAGCGGATGGTCAAGCAGACGGTTCTGTTTGACGGTGCGGAAAGCATCTATCACCTCTATTACGCAAACCGCAACGCTGAAATCGGTACCGTCATGACGACCTTTCCTTACAGGAAGGCAGGCATTAAGGCACGCAAAGGGTCGGGTCAGGTGAAGATCACCTCTTATACCGTCCCCGAGTCGTCACTGGAATTTTGGCTCAAGCATCTTGACAAGCACGGTGTCGGGCACGGCTCCATTGAATCGCGGTTCGGCCAGAAGCGGATCGGCTTCTTCCACCCGTGCGGTCTGGAATTCGAATTTGTCGCCGACGACAGCGACAAACGCGCCGGTTGGGTTACGGATGAAGTTTCCGACGCGGAAGCGGTACGGGGCTTTCACAGTGTGACGATGTCGGTGCGGGAAGTTCCCGAGCAGGAACGTTTTCTCGTGGACGGGTTAGGCTTCCGGAAAACGGGAGAGGAAGGACCGTACCATCGTTTTGAAATCGGCGACGGCGGCGCGCAAAAGACGATATTCCTCATTCACGAGCCGGATGTGCCTCAAGGCAGCTGGACGTTCGGTGAAGGGACGGTTCACCACGTGGCTTTTGCGGTTGCAAACGACGACGAAGCGACGAAGCTTAAACTGCACCTGGAAGGAATCGGGTATACGGATGCTTCCGAAGTGAAGGACCGCGATTACTTCCATTCCGTTTACGTCCGCTCCCCCGGAGGCATTCTGTGCGAGATTGCGACCAGCGACATCGGCTTTGAAATTAACGAGCCTATGGATAAGCTCGGGCATAAGTTACTGCTGCCGTCCTGGTTCGAGCATCGCCGCGAAGAAATCGTGGCTGCTCTGGAGCCGATTACAAATCCACAAATCAAGTAACAGGTATTCGCGGAGGATGGCAAATGAAAAATTTTCAATTTGAAAGCCTGCCCGGCAGAGTCCTGTTCGGTGCGGGTACGCTAACCGAGGTTAGCGCAGAGCTTCAAGCTCTCGGCGCCCGCAAGGCGCTCGTTATTGCTACGGCTGACTTAGCGGAATTGGCCCGTGAAGTCGGCGCCTTGCTCGGCGACTTATGCGCCGGCATTCATGCCCAAGCCGTGCAGCACATCCCGTATGAAACGGTGACGGAAGCGCTCAGCCGTGTGCAATCACTCGATGTCGACAGCCTCGTTGCTGTCGGCGGCGGTTCTTCCATCGGTCTTGCCAAAGCCATTGCGTTGGAAACTTCCCTGCCTATTTTAGCCATTCCTACGACTTATGCCGGATCGGAAATGACGCCGATCTGGGGAATAACGCAGAATGGGGTGAAAAAGACGGGGAAAAATCTGATCGTTAAACCGAAAAGCGTGATCTACGATTCCAAGCTTACCGTCACGCTGCCTGTACGCTTGTCCGTAACCAGCGGAATGAACGCCATTGCCCATTGCGCAGAGGGCTTGTACGCCGAGAACGCCAACCCGATTATTTCCCTCTTGGCCGAAGACGGCATACGGGCGCTTCGCGCCAGCTTACCGCAAATTTGCTCGAATCCGAACGATGAGGACGCCCGCTCCGAAGCGCAATACGGAACGTGGCTGGGAGGAACCGTATTGGGATCGGTAGGAATGGCTTTACATCACAAACTGTGCCACGTGCTGGGCGGCAGCTACAATCTGCCGCACGCGGAAACGCACACGGTAGTTCTGCCGTATGCGATTTGGTACAATGCCGGCCATGCGCCGGAAGCGATGAAAGCGCTCGCCCGGGCATTGGGCTCCGATGTGAGCGATGTCGCCGGTTCCATCTACGACCTGTTGAAGTCGATGGATGCTCCAACCTCGCTTGCAGAAATCGGAATGAAAGAGAAGGATCTCGATGCAGCGGCCAAATTAGCCACGCAGAATCCTTATTATAACCCTCGTCCAATCGATGAAAAGTCGATCCGGCAATTGCTGGAGTATGCCTATAACGGCCAGCGGCCGGTGAAAGGAAAGGCTCTTTGACTACAGGCGTATGTCTGAATAAACCTTAGTCCCGCATTCGACGGGGCTAAGGTTAAATTATTATCGTCTACAATCAACGGCTACCCGTTAACGCATGGGAAAGATAATCTGGATCGTACGGATAAGCAAATGACTATGAATTTCCGTATAGACGGCAAACAATGGAGCGTGTGAGATGAGATTGACCGACGAAGAGAAACGGATGCTGGATGGCAGAGACGGGCCCGCGGTGCAAAAGGCGATGGATTTGCTCATACGCTACGGAGAGGCTTTGGGGGCGGAGAAATTAGTGGAAACCTCCAACGTGAGCACAACGGTAGTCGCTTCCAGTGGCTACATGCGGGATTATGCGGCTAAGTACGGATTCGACGCGTTATTTTCCGAGTTTAACCTGGACAGTCAGGAGGCTGTTGAGATTCCGATGGTCAAAACCCACTCCTGTCAGCTGATCACCGGTTTTGATGCGCAGCACTGGGAGCAGATGGGCGGCACCCCTGACCGTGTGAAGTCCATTAAAGAGCATGAAGAATACAACGCTTCGATCGGCATCCAGCTGATGAGCACCTGTACGCCCTACCAGGTCGGGAATATACCGGTGAAGGGGGAGCACTGCGCCTGGATGGAATCTTCTGCCGTCGTGTACATCAACTCGGTGCTCGGCGCCCGCACCAATTGTGAAGGGCGGGAAAGCACGGGGGCGGCGATGCTGACAGGGCGAATCCCTTACTGGGGCTACCATGTGGACGAAAATCGGCTGGCGACTGATCTGGTGGAAGTCGAATGGGACGTCGAGAGCATGCTCGATTGGGGTCTCCTCGGTTACTACGTCGGTGAAGTCGTGGGCGATAGGGTGCCTGTGCTGAGCGGGGTCCGGCATGTTCCGAATTCTTATCGGATCAAGCATTTTGGGGCGTCCGCCGCTTCCTCGGGCGGTGTGGAGCTGTACCATATCCCGAAAATAACGGCGGAAGCGCAATCGGTTGAGGAGGCTTTAGGAGGGAAGAAACCTCAGTTCAGCTTCAAGTTTGGCCAAGAGGAGAGACAACGGGCGTATAACCGGTTGAACATATCGGCCAAAGATACGAAGGTCGATTTCATTATGCTGGGCTGCCCGCACGCGTCCATCGAACAGATCTGGGAAATTTGCAAGCTGCTGAAAGGAAAGCGGGTCCACAGCGGCACGCAGCTTTGGATCTTCACACCGCGGGCGATTCGGGAATTGGCGGACCGGAACGGATATACCCAGATCATTACCGACGCAGGAGGTTTTTTGATGAGCGATACGTGTCCGGCGCTTGGGCAAGTACTGCCGCCGGGTACGAAGGTGGTGGCCACCGACTCGGCGAAGCAGGCGCACTACCTGCCGGCGATTATGGGGATCCAATGCTGGTTCGGATCGCTTGAGGATTGCGTCCGGGCAGCGATAACAGGGAATTGGGGAGGAGAATTGCGATGACGAAAATTATTCTTCACGGAAGAAAAGTGGTCGGCGGATGCGCGGAAGGAGAGGCGCTTGTCACCAAGGATACGATATCCGGCTGGGGCGGCATTAATCCGATGACCGGTACGATTATTGAACTGCAGCATGAATTGAGAGGCCAAAGCTTTAAAGATAAAGTGCTCGTGTTTCCCGGCGCGAAAGGATCGTCCGGCTGGTCCGCCTATTTCCACATGGCGCGGATGGTGGGGGCGGCTCCCAAAGCGATGATTTTTAACGTGATGACGACGAAGGCGGCCTTGGGTACGGTGGTTTCTCATGCGCCCACGGTTACGGGGCTGGATCAGGACCCGCTGGATATTATCGAAACCGGCGATTGGGTCAAAGTAGATGGCGATAACGGAATCGTAGAGATCACCAAAAAAAATGCGGGGAGTTAGGCTTTGCGCTCATGTAATATGTAACAACCATAACGGAGCTGCGCGGGTTGCGCGGCTCCGTTTGCTGTCTGGGTCCGAAGAACAACAAATCGACGGCTGCATGATAAGGCTGCAAGCGCAGCCTTTTGTCGCATGAGACGGGAAAAGGATGAAACATCTCTCAAGGCTGCGGGAAATAAGGCACCTGCCGAAGGAAAACGCTCTCCACCTTCGCTACGATCGGCCCTTCCTTTTCCGTTTCGCTTTTCACTTCTTGCCATTCGGGGTCGTTATAGAAAGACTCAAAGCTTTGATTGCGCGCTTCCATATCGGAAAATTCCATCACGTAGTAGAGCCGGTTGCGGTTATCGTCGATATCTTGCCAAAACTCGGTGACGCGCATGCCGTGTTTGGCAAAAATGCTTAATGTGAAATGAGCGAATCTGTCGTTGATCGCCTGCATTTTTCCGGGGTGGATGTCGTAAATTCGAAGCTCATATATCATGAGGCATTGTCCTCCGGCGGGTATTTGCTGTAATTGAATACGAGAGGGTCATGCCCGGGCAACACAAAATCGGCAATCTCCTCAATCCTCTTGAAGCTTTGGAAGTATTCTTCGAGATCCCAGTGAATCCCGTTGGGGAGGTGGGGCATATGTGCAGTAGGCCAGTTCCAGTTTTCAAACAAGGGGACGGTGTCACTGGCGATCACGTAGGTGCCTTTCGCGGTTTCAACGGCAACGCTCATGCTTCCCGGAGTATGACCCGGCGTCGTAAACAAGAATATACCTTCCGTAAGCTGTTTGTCGCCGTGAAGGATATTGTATTTGGTGTCGGTGATGAAGCTTGGCGACATGCCGATCGCCATCGATTCGTAGGCTTTCATATGAATCGGAAGCGGGTCGATGGCATAACGCAATTCTCTGCCTTGAACGTAAAATTGGGCGTTCTCGAAAAGATGATTGTTGTACACATGGTCCCAATGCAAATGTGTCGTAATCACCGCCTCAACCTTACTCGGATCACACCCCTTACTCCTCAGGGCAACCTCGGGCTCTTGCTCGGACGACCGCGTGAATGGAAAATGATACTTCGTCGAAAACTCCGGGTCAGGAGCCCCCGTATCCACAATCAATTGGCGTTCGCCATCCGTTACGAACCAGACGATATTCGGAACGTACATTTGAACACCGCAATTACGCATATAAGTGAACTCCGATTTATCGACGGTCAGCGTCCCCACGTCTACAGGTACGATCTCCCATTTGCTCATGCCGAAACCTCCCCAAGGTTATTAAACCGCTTTCATGAATAGATGCGGTACAAGTTAAACCATCCGAGAAACCGAGCGATATGGACGTAACACCCCCTTATAAAATCAGCGCAGATTTTTGAAGGTTAGTTGCCATCTTGTCAAGCACATAGTAAAATATCCATGTGTGAAAGTCAATATTTAATTTCTAAGGTTCAAAATTCGGACTTTTCCGGGGAGGTGCACCATGACCAAAAACAAAGTTGTTATTAAATCCATGAATATTCTGCAATTATTCGAGCATTCAGAAGCCTTGTCTATCAATGAAATGGTAACCATAACGAATTTACCTAAAACATCGGTGATGCGTATGGTGAGCTCTCTGGAGGATATGGGGTTTTTGTCTAAACGAAGCGACCGAAGATATGTTCTCGGGCTCTCTCTTCTTCATTACGGTCATCTCGTTGCCGAGCGTCTGGATTTAAGGAAGGTTGCTCTGCCGCTGATGAACCAGCTTCGCGACGAAATGGACGAAGCCGTTAACCTTTCGGTGCCTGAGGAAGAAGAAGCCATTTATGTCGAAAAAGTAGATGCAAGAGCCAGCCAAATGGTTCGTGTCTTTACGCGTATCGGCCGCAGGGCGCCATTCTATGCCGGAGCCTGCCCGCGAATCATTCTTGCCAATATGGACGAAGACCGCGTGAACGCGTACCTGGAATCGATTCAACCGGTCCAGATTGCTTCCGGCACCATTACGGATAAGTCACAATTGCGCGAGGTCCTCGTTAAGTGCAGGCAGGACGGTTATTCGATCAGCTTTTCAGAATTGGAGAATGGTGCGGCTGCCATCGCTGCGCCGATTTTTAACCACAAGGGCGAGGTTATAGCAGGCCTTAGCATTACCGGACCAGACTACCGGTTTAGGGAATACCTGGTAAGCGATGTCATTCAACGCGTGATGCATACAGCAGCGGAAATATCGAAGCGTGTGGGCTGGAACCCGGACACCCTAAAGCAAATGGGGTAAAGGGAGCCTGCGGTTTCGGCTAGTAACGCTGCTTTACCGGCTTTGGTGCAGCCTCTCCCGCCAAACACCCTACCTAAGGGAAGGGAGAGGCCCGGACCGTGAATCTCTTCCATCCTCCCTGCCTTCATCTCCTGCGCCCAGCGCAGCCCGCCTTGTCATTTCGCCAATATTCCTGCCCGAAGAACGAACGGTTTTAACTCCTTAAAGATAGGGTGGACATTCATTTATTTTATGCTGAGCTTGCGGCAGTATGTCCATTTTTTCAAAAAAAGTCCGAAATTCGGTTTTGGAAAATTAAATATTGACTTTCGAACAGGTGTAATTTACTATGTGCTTAACACGATGACCCCGAGCGTAATTCATGGCTTTCATGGATCAGCAGGAGAGCAAATAAGAAGTTTAAAGGGGGCGTTCAGTCTTCAGAACGGAAATCTTATTGGCGAATAAACAATGTGATTTATTATTGTAAACGCTTACAAAATTAAGATCGTTACACCAACTGCCAAATCGAAATGCAACTTGTTTTCTGAAACTGCTTACCCTCAAGTAATCCAGGAGTTCATAAGGGAAGGTGGCTCGATATGTCAAATTTACAACCTCAGACGGGTACGGGGACGCTCCCTGCGCGCCGTGGTTACAAATCGGCATTCATAGGTGCACTGGTGGGCTGGATTTTTGATTATTATGAAGTCGCGCTAATGACTTTTCTCATCGTTCCTATCGCTGCGGCATTTGGCCTGTCTGGGGGGCAAACAGCGCTTGTGTTCTCGATTCAGTTGTTGGCGATGGCCGTGGGCGGCATCGGATTTGGCATGTTGGCGGATAAATACGGACGAAAAAATATTTTGTTCTGGACCATCGTCGTCTATTGCGTAGGTACGTTGGCCCGGGCTTTTACCTTCAACTATGAGTGGCTCATCATCTGGACCATCATTGCCGGACTTGGCATCGGCGGCGAGTATGGCGTCGGGCAAACGCTGGTGTCGGAAGTCGTGCCGAAGGAGAAACGCGGCTGGTGGGGAGGGCTGCTGTATGGCGGTATCTACTTCGGCATCGCTCTCGCCGCCGTTGTCGGGGGTTATGTTGCGCCTGCGATCGGCTGGCGCTGGACCTTGGTGCTTTCAACGCTTCCGATCCTGATTGCGATCTATATCCGCAAAACGACACCGGAGTCGGAAGTGTGGCAGAAAAAGGTCGAAAAGACCGGCGTTGACTGGAGTCAAATTTTTAAAGCGAGCTTCATGGTTCCGTTTTTCAAGTGCCTGATCGCTGCTTGCCTTCAGTTCTTCGCCTACTACGGGATCACCACATTTCTGCCGACCTATCTGACGAAACAGGGTCTGTCCATCACGCACGCCTCCTGGTGGGTCTTATTCTCCGCTTTGGCCGGCCTTGTGGGCAATGTAGTCGCTTCCTACACGAATGACCGCTGGGGCAGACGTGTTACGTTATGCTATCTCGCGGCCACCGCTGCGGTCGGAGGCATTATTCTTTTCTTGACTTGGCAATACCTCCTTACCTCTTCCTGGATTCTCCTTCCTTTCTTCATCCTCTACTTTGGTTGTAATGCCGCAACCGTGTTTGGCGTCCTGTTTAGTGAGATGTTCTCTTCTGATTTGCGCTCCACCGGTGTTTCGGCCGCTTTGCAGATCGGCCGTGGTCTGGCGTTCTTCCCTCCGCTCATTGCAGCGAGCATGTCGGCTGCATGGGGATATCAATCCGTTGTTCTGGTAGGCGCGCTTGAGTTTTTGGCACTCGCCGCATGGGCTTGGGTGTTCAAAGAGACGCGCGGCATCAAGCTCGATTAACCCGGGAGTCGCCTGACGCTCCTGTGTTCGGGCTCGGGCGCTCCTCACGCTCGCAGTTACACGTTGTCCATCTCACTTAGAGGAGGGGGTAAGCGATGAGTTCGCAAACGCCGCCAATTACACAAAAATCGAATCGGGTCGACGGCTTTCAGAAGGTTCGTGGCGAAGCGCGGTATACGGATGACATCACCTTGCCGGATATGCTCTATGGGGCCGTCTTGCGAAGTCCCTATGCGCATGCGCGTATCGTATCGATTAACACCGAGGAAGCCGCCAGATTGCCCGGTGTTGTTGCCGTTATTACGGCAAAAGACATTCGAAGCGGCACATTTGGCCGGATCGTAAGGGATATCCCGGTTCTTGCGAGCGACAAGGTTTTGTTCGCGGGCGATCGCGTCGCTGCCGTCGCCGCCACAACAAGAGACATTGCGGAAGAAGCCTTGGCGCTCATCGAGATGGAGTACGAACCGCTTCCGGCCGTTTACGATGCCAGAGAGGCGCTGCAGGAGGGGGCGCCTATCCTGCACGACTCTCCATGGAATTACAAGGGAGCCGTCACGAAGGACACCGATGCTGCGAATTTGCAATCCCGCATATGCTTGTCGAACGGTGGAGACGTATCCGAGGCGTTGGCCCGTTCGAAGTATGTCTTCACTGAAACGTTCACAACGGCGGCTCGTCACCAAGGGTACCTGGAACCGCACTCCTGTATCGCCCGAGTCCTTGGAGATGAGGTTGAAATTTGGGCGCCGAACAAGTCACCGTACCGGCTTCGCCAGCAAATGGCCGATTGGCTGGCGATTGACGCGTCGCACGTTCACATTCATCCTGTTTTTGTCGGCGGCGACTTTGGAGGTAAGGGCTCTCCTATGGAAATTCCGTTAACGATCGCCCTTGCGAAAGCTACAGGGCGCCCGGTGAAGCTTCGAATGACCTATGCCGAAGACCTGATGGGAACGAATCCCCGGCATTCGGCTTCCGTTAAGGTTCGTCTAGGTCTCGATGAGCATGGCAAATTTACTGCGCTCGATGTCGACGCGGTGTTGAACGGCGGCGCTTATGCGGGGTACAAGGCAGGGGTTAACGTGAACCTTATCGGGATTCCGGACGCGGGTTCCGCTTACCGTATTCCGGTCGCCCGTATTCAAAGTACGATCGCCTATACGAACACCGTCCCCCGTGGCCATGCCCGTGCGCCGGGCTCGGTTCAGATGCACTTCCCTGTGGAAAGTGTGATCGATATGGCTGCACGCCAGCTTCAGATCGATCCGCTGGAGCTGCGGGAGCGGAATATGCTTCAGGATGGAGACCCTTCTCCCACCGGCGAACACTTTCTGGAGGTCCGTTCCCGGGAGACGCTTGCAGCCGTGAAGGAGCTTGCGGACAGCGTGCCTGTTCGCCCGCTTCCGAAGGAGGGAGAGTGGGTGCGGGGCACCGGGTATGCCTTCTATCAAAGGCCGACACACGGCGGTATAACTGAAATCGGACTGGAGCCCACGAGTTCCGGACAATTAGTTGTGCATGTTCCGTTCCCTGACCAAGGGGGCGGACAAATGACGCTCGGCCGCAACATTTTAAGCCGGCTGTTATCACTTCCGGGCGAGCTGATTACCGTTCGCCAAGCTGAGACCCATGAACTGAACTACGATACGGGTTGTGGGGGAAGCCGTGTGACCGTCACGGCCAGCGAGGCGTTTCACAAGGCAGCCAAGCTGCTTGTGCAGGAGCTCCAAAGCCGGTTCGGCTTGCCGGGCACGTATGAGCTGCCCGATCTTCGGGCCGCCTTGGCCCGGTTCGCACGGGAGAGGGAGGGCGACTGGCTTCGTGTCGGTCATGATGCCAGTGAAATCGAACATGTCTGTTCCTACAACGTAACCCTGGCAAGAGTTCGCGTTGACCTTGGAACCGGTCAAATTGTCGTGGAGGATCTCATCGCAGCGTACGACGTAGCGGGCATTATCAATGAGGCGTCACATTACATCCAGTTGGAGGGCGGCGTTGTTTTTGGCTACGGCGAGGCTGTTCTCGAGGACTTGGTCATTGAGGAAGGCCGCGTTACCCACGCCAGTCTGGGCGAATATAAGCTGCCGTCTCAAGAGGATATTCCAGCCGTTCACATGTCTTTGGTCGAAGGCGGCCGGGGCATTGGGGCGGAAAATATTAAGGCGGCAGGCGAATTGTCCAATGTAGCGGTCCCGGCCGCCATTGCCAACGCGATCGCGGATGCGGCGGGCGTGCGGATGAAGCAATTGCCGATCACCGCCGAGAGCGTGTACTTCGCGCTTCGCGGGAAGGAGGAGGCACAATGACGCAATCGATTCAGCTGCAGGTAAACGGCCGCCGTATTTCGGCCGAGGTGGATGAGGGCGAGCTATTAATCGACTTTCTGCGCAATCAGCTTCAGCTGACCGGTACGAAGGAAGCATGCTCCATCGGAATTTGCGGACTATGCACGGTGCTTGTCAACGGGAAAGCCATCAGCTCCTGCCTGATGCCGGCCGTATTTGCCCATGAAGCGAATGTGTTTACCGCGGAAGGGCTTCGTATGCTCACGGATCAGGATACGCTTCCGGAAGCTGCGCCGGATCCGAGGCTGTGGGCCATTGTGCAGGAAACATTCGTCGAATGCGAAGGACTCCAGTGCGGCATCTGCACACCCGGGCAAGTTATGTCGGCCGTCAGCCTGCTTCGCGAGCATCCCGATCCGACCGAAGAGGAGATCCGCCGGTACATGGCCGGGAACCTCTGCCGGTGCACAGGCTACTTGTCGATCATACGGGCGATTCAACTTGCTGCGCAGAAATGGGGGGCTGAACGTGCCGTCCTTTAAGCTTACTGTTCCGAGCAGTCTTGACGAAGCCTTATCGTTGTTGAATCCGGACGACGACGTCCTCTTGTGGGGCGGCGGGGTGGCGTCGACGATTCTTATGAAACAAAAGCTGCTTGCGCCCTCCGTCGTGATCGGTTTAGAACGCGTGCAGGAATTGTACGGAATTACACAGGAGGAAGACGGGAGCCTCCGGTTGGGGGCCATGGTACGGCTGCGTGACATGGAGCTCTCTCCCTTGCTTGCCGGGTTGCTTCCAAGCTTGTCCGAAACGGCCAAAGTCATTGCGAACGTCCGCGTCCGGAATGCCGCCACGCTCGGCGGCCACCTCATCCACGCGGACCCGGCGCAAGACTTGCCGCCTATGCTGCTGGCCTTGGATGCGGCCGTGAAGCTCCAATCGAAGACGGGTCAACGCATCGTCGCGCTGAACGAGTTTTTTGCAGATACGATGGAAACGGTCATTCGTCCCGACGAAATTCTGGTCGAGGTCGCGATTCCGGCCAAGGCATTGGCCCGGGCTTCCCGTTATGTAAAGTTTCGGCCCCGCAGCCAGGACGATTACTGTACGGTCGGGGTCGCAGCGAGCATCGCCTATGAAGCGGACGGCCGCACGGTCCGTGAAGCATCCGTTGCTGTAGGCGGTGCGGGACCGGTTGCGTGCAGATTTCCCGATGCGGAAAGGCTCCTGGTAGGCAAATCCTTAACGAAGTCCCTGTTAAACGAAGTCGCTGAGGTTGTTCATGAGCAAGCTGAGCCATGGGACGATGCGCGAGGAAGCGAAATTTACAAGCGCGACATGGCGGCTGTCTGGACGAAGCGCGTGCTTGCTTCGTTGGCTGGAGATCCGACAAGTGAGGAGACGATCGCGTGAAGTTTTTGTATAAAATCGCTGTAGCGAGCGAAGCTGCGCAGACGTGGGAGAAGATGCAGGATACGCTTGCGATGGTTCACTGTATCCCGGGCGTTGAGGAGGCCGATGAAACTTCGGAAGGCCATTATGACGTGAAAATTGTGACGAAGCTCGGACCGGTTTCGCTGCGGTTTAACGGCAGCGCAGAGCTGGAGATTCATCAAGAGGAGCGGGCCATGCAAGCGGGCGTTACCATGAGCGATTCCCGCTCCGGTAATGTGTACGGTCAATTCACGATGAGGCTGGTTCCGGATGAGGCCGGCAACGGCTCGATCCTTCAGATCGACGCCGATATTGTGATAGCCGGCAAACTGGGCGAGCTTGCACAGCCGCTGATCAAGCGAAAGGCAGACCAGATTGTCCAGGAGTTTTCCAAAAAACTGACCAACTACCTCGAAACGGCACAGTAAGCATCGCGTGGGCAAAAACAACCAAATAAAAATGACCGGGGGAGTGACGAATCTTGAGCAATTCGAATCGGGTATGGTTTACCGATGTGGCGGCGCGTGACGGATTTCAAATCGAGCCCCAGCGGGTATCGACGGAAACGAAAGTTGAGACGATTAACGCGCTGGGCGCGGCCGGCGTGCCGTGCATTGAAGCTACTTCCTTTGTCCATCCCAAGGCCGTGCCGCAGATGGCTGACGCCGAGGAGGTCATGAAGCGCATCACCCGGTATCCGGGAACGCGCTATACCGTGCTTGTGCCCAATTTACGCGGCGCAGAGCGGGCTTTGGCGTGCAAGCCGGACATGATTACAACCGTCGTTTCGGTGAGCGACAGTCACAATCGAGCCAATATCCGCCGCCGCACCTTCGAAACGTTGAATGAATTCGAGCAGGTGGCGCACCTCGTCCATTCGGCCGGCGTCACCCTGCAAGGGGCGATGAGCACGACGTTCGGCTGCGCCTTTGAAGGGCGGATTCCGCTGGAACGGGTACTGGAAGTCGTAGAACATTACGTGGCGCTTGAGGTGGATGGGGTCGTCTTGGCCGATACGACCGGGATGGCTAACCCGGCCCATGTACGTCAGGTCATTCGCGCGATTCAGGATCGTTGGCCGGACCTGGAATTGCATATGCACTTCCATAACACAAGGGGGATGGGCTTGGCTAATGTGTATGCGGCCTACCTGGAAGGCGTCCGCCACTTTGAAGGCTCGCTCGGCGGGATCGGAGGCTGCCCCTTTGCTCCGGGGGCCACTGGAAACATTTGCACCGAAGACGCCGTGCACATGTTCATGGAGATGGGAGTGGAGACCGGCATAGACTTGGATAGGCTGCTGGAAGCATCCCGGGATATGGAGCGGGCCTTGGGTCACGAACTGCCGGGTCAGGTCATGAAGGCGGGCAGAACGCTTGATCTTCATCCCTTGCCGCCTGGTGAGGCGGGTTAAGCGCGGTAGGTTCAATCGTACAAGGAGAGGTGAAAGCTGTGAGTGAAAAATACTATGAGGATGTCGACGAAGGGCAAATATTAACCCCGCTGCAGCGAGGCCCGATGAATACGATGCTGATGATGCGTTGGTCCGCATTTCAGGAAAACTGGCATCGTATCCATTACGATCATCCATTCGCTACCGGGCACGACGGGCTGCCTGACATCGTGGTCAGCGGCTCATGGAAGCAGCATATGCTCGTTCAGATGTTGAAGGAGTGGGCTGGACCGCTGGGCTGGATATGGAAGGTCAAGTACGAATATCGCGGTTGGGATGTAGCCGGGGACGTATTGACGGCGGGCGGCCGCATTGACCGGAAAGAAGTTCAAGACGGGCTCGGCTGTATTCATTGCACCATCGGGATCGAGAATCAAAGAGGGGTGCGTTCTACAACGGGCGAGGCCGTTATTGTTTTGCCCATGCGGGAAGGCCGGAAGATTCCGTACCCGTTCGTGCCGCCCCGGCAAGCTGCGCAGGACGGAACGCTGGAATAGCCGTGAAGCATGGACGACAACAGCCGCATCATTACCGTAAGGAGGATCTGTTGCATGAATTATATAACTTCAGAGGTTCGCTCCTTTATCGGACGCGAATCGGAACCGGTTGTCGCTTGGGACCCTGTGGAAACAGGCGCAATTCGCCGAATGGCTCAGGGGATTATGGACGACGATCCCGTCTACTGGGATCAGGACTATGCCAGCACCACGAAGTTTGGCGGCGTCGTTGCCCCGCCGCTTTATCCTATGCACGCGATCCGGCGACTTCCCGGCACGCCCGATCCCTTGGTGTTCAGCGATGCGGACCCCGACTATGACGGTGCGGGTCAATCGCACGGGGAAGGGCTGGGGCTGCCTCCCGTCCCGATTCCTTTAACGCGATTGATCAATGGGGGCAACGAGGTCGAGTTTTATGCCTTTGCGCGCCCGGGTGATCGGATTGTGGCGACAAGCCGGTACCGGGATATTTACCAGAAGGAAGGATCGTCCGGTCCGCTTGTGTTTGTAATAACCGAAACGTCCTATACAACCGAGAAAGACAGCGCGATGCTGATGATCAGCCGGCGCATTCAAATTTTTCGTTAACGCCGAGTACGCAGCATGGAACCGGCGGTGCAGGGGAGGTTAGTCGGATATGTATCCGTTATTAGAGGGCGTACGGATTCTGGAGGTAGGAAAGAGCGATTCGGCGCGATATTGCGGTAAAATTTTGGCCGAATTGGGTGCGGAAGTGTCGATGCTCTCAAGCATCGGGACGGCTCGCGCAGAGCAACGCGACAACCAAAGTCAACCTAGGCGCACACGGGAAGTGTTCGACCGCTACCTGAACCAAAACAAGGCAGTCCGCACCGGAAGCGGGCGGCTGGCGGACGAAGAAGAAATCAAACGGTGGAGCGAAGAAGCCGAGCTGTGCATTCTAGGTTATGAAGCTGCCGATATGGCACACCTGCCGTCAGCATTGCTGGCCGGAGGCACGAGTGTCCTCGCCATTACGCCGTTCGGGCTGACAGGGCCGAACGCCCATGCTCCCGGCGGAGATCTTATAGCCAGTCACGCTGGAGGATATGCTTATCACCTGGCCTTTCCCAGCAGCTCTCCCGAGGACAATCCGCCTAAACGCGGTCCGGCCGGACAATCGCTATTATTCGCCGGGCTCATCGGCGCGGTAGCGGCCATCGGCGCTCTGCTTGGAACCGGGCGAGGCCAGCCATCGACATTCATGGACCTGTCGGAGCAAGAGGCCGTTGCTTCCTTATTATTCGAGGAATTAGCCGCCTACAATGAGGGCCATCTGCCCGCTGCGAGGCAGGTGGAGAACGCGGCGGAAGGTACGCCGGTTGCCGGAGGCTTGGTAGGCATTATGCCATGCGCCGACGGATTTGTCATGTGTTCCCCCCGCGAACAGCACCAATGGGATCGGGTTGTGGAATGGCTGGGTCGCCCCGGTTGGGCTGCGAGGCCCGAATTTGCAAGCCCGTCGTCAAGGATGCAGCATTGGTCTCAATTACAGGCCTATTTGAGCGAACAGACCCGTCACATGACGAAGCGGCAAGTTCACGAGGAGCTGCAGAAAAATAAGGTGGCGTGCTTCCCTGTCAATACGATTAAAGAAGCTTTTGCTATTGAGCAGCTTGACTTTCGGAAGTTTTGGCACACCTTGAATCCGGAAACAAGCGGACCTGCCGTCGTCTTGCCGGGGCTGCCTTTTTTGTTGAAAAGTACGTAGGTCTCGTTGATTGGCGACTCCTTTCATAAGGCAAGATTGCTCCAATCGAAGGGGAGGTAAGCAACCCGATGCTGCTTAAAGGTATCCGTGTGGTCGATTTTACTTGGGTCGTAGGAGGGCCGATTGCTACGCAATATTTAGGCCTGATGGGGGCGGAGGTCATTAAAGTGGAGTCAGCTACCCGGCCGGAATATCGGAAGCGAAGCGGATGGTTTCCTGCATTGAATGGTTCCAAGCTTAGCTGTACCCTCAATCTTAAGGAGCCGGAGGGCCAGGAATTAGTTAGAGAGCTGATTCGGAAGAGCGATGTGGTGGTTGAGAATTTCTCGACAGGGGTTACCGAGAAGCTGGGTATTGATTACGCACGGCTCCGTCCGATCAATCCGCGGCTCATCATGCTGTCGATGTCCGGTTTAGGGCGGGAAGGCCAGGCGCGGGATCTTCTCGGGTACGGATCGCTGCTGCAAGCGTACAGCGGGTGGACGTCATTGGTCAAGGAAACGGACTTGAGCGTCGAAGGGATGGGCGTCCGTCCGCCGTTGACGGATCATGTTGCAGGCGTTATGGGCGTGCTCGCCATATTGGCTGCGTTAAGGCGGCGCGACCAGTCCGGGCATGGAGCGTTGATTGACTTGTCCCTGCTGGAGTCGATTATGACGCTGCTGGTCGAGCCGCTGATTGAGGTGTCTTTGACCGGCGAATCGCCCCCGGTGGTCGGCAACGGTTCGCCCCATGCCGCCCCGCACGGTTGTTACGCTTGCTCGGGCGAGGACCGGTGGATCGCTTTGGCTATCTATGATGATGACGAGTGGGAGCGATTGGCCGATTTGATGGGGAACCCGGAGTGGGCACGGTCTTACCGCACAGGCGCGGAACGTTTGGCAAATTCGGAGCTCATCGATCGCACAATAGCGGGGTGGACCCGGTCCTGGGATTGTCATCAACTGGCGGAGCGTCTCAGGGAAATTGGAATTGCCGCTGCAGCGAGCAGCTCTTTTCACGACTTAGTCGCGGATCCGCATCTCCTGGATCGGGGGTATTTCACTCCGCAAGGCGACCAGACCGGCACATGGGTCAGGGGGCTCCCCTGGATCGATTCGCGCATGCAGCGCGGACATATACGGCCAGCCCCCGGTTTGGGCGCCGATAACGAATATGTGTTCAGGCAGCTATTGCAATTGAGCGATGCACAAATGGACGATTTGCGTTTCCGGGGCGTCTTGACATAAGGCGCAGCTTCCATTCCGGTCAAACCAAGGGAGGGTCATGTCATGGAAAAACAGGTTGACTTCGATATTGTGATTGTCGGCTGCGGCGTCGCAGGAGCGGCTGCCGCTCTGTCTGCAGCGGAACATGCCAAGCAAACCGGAAAAAACGCGCGCATTGCCATACTGGAGCGGACCGATTATCACCATCGGGGCGGAAACTCCCGTTGGACGGCAGCATTCCTGCGCATGGAGAGCCTGGAACGGACAGCAGACAACTTTGTCGAGGATATGCTGTCGTTCTCAAGCTATTATTCGGATAAGAAATACATCGAAACTCTGGCTGAACATGCTGGCGAAACGCTCAAGTGGCTGCATGAAAAAGGCGTCGATTTTGACCACCTCCCGACGATGTTTCTCACTTCTTCCAAACCGCGTTTACTGCCCGTCGGCGGGGGGCGCGCCATTATCGATTGTCTCTTGCGGCGTGCCGAAGCGCTTGGCGTACAAATGATTTATGAAACGACCGCCTGGCAGCTGCTGCTGGACGATGAAGGCGCGATAGAAGGGCTTATGGTCCGCGTTAAGGGCGGAACCTCGTACCGGCTCGGAACGAGAACCGTCATTCTCGCAGCCGGCGGATTCCAGGGCAATCCCGAAATGATGGCGCAATATATCGGCAGAGACGCCCATCAAATTCCGACCATAGCGGAAGGCGGGCTGGCCAACAAAGGGGAATGCATCCGGATGGCGATGGCCATAGGGGCCAAAGGGGCAGGTCAGTGGGATTCCTTCCATGCGGAGCCTGTTGACCCGCGAAGCAAGCGGGAAGAGGCTACCGTCATGACATACCCGTATGCCATATTGGTGGACCGGAACGGCAGGCGTTTCCTGGACGAAGGGATCTCCACGGTGGATGAGCAATACGAATCGGTTGCGCGAACGATCTTCTATGACTTGCCGGGCCGAATGGCTTATATGGTGTCCGACCAAAAGATGTTCGCCATTCCGAATTACGAACGGGCGCTGCAAACCGAACAACCGCCCATCGAAGCGGACACGATTGAGGAGCTTGCCGGGAAAATCGGGGTACCGCCGGAAAATCTCGGTGAAACGGTGCGGGCCTTCAACGAAGCGATCCAGCCTGGACCTTTTTACTGGGACCGGAAGGACGGTAAACATACCAGCGGGATTACACCGCCCAAATCGAACTGGGCGATTCCGATCGATCAAGGTCCGTTTATCGCCTACCCGGTCATCTGTTCCAATGTGTTCTCCTACGGCGGCTTGTTCACGGACACGGATGGACGTGTATTAACGGGCGATAACGATGCCATTCCGGGTTTATATGCCGCCGGTGAAATAACAGGTCTTTATTACGGCAAGTATCCCGGGGCCACGTCTGTCCTGCGCGGGCTTGTGTTTGGCCGCCGGGCCGGGGCGCATGCGTTAGCCTATGGGCTAAAGTAGAATCGGTATGCGATTCCGCGTGCCGCCCTTCATGCCGCATTTGATGCGGCAAGGCTGCTCTTAATGGACGGAACAAGCGAGCGTATTCCGATGCTGTCCTGGGAAGACCGGCAATCGCTAGTGAGATTCCCGGAATTATCGGAGCTTGAGAAGCGGTATCAGGATTAAAACCGGAGGTAGAGTGACCATGAACGATGCTTACCGGATTTTAAAAAAAATGAAAGAAAAAAAGGAACAAACATTTGCTCTGGCGACGATCGTTCATGTGGACGGTTCGGCTTACCGGCATGCGGGAGCTAAAATGCTGATCGGGGAAGACGACAGTCTATACGGGACCCTTAGCGCCGGATGTCTGGAAGAGGATTTGGCTTATCATGCCCGGGAGGTGCTTCAGACCCGGCAGCCGCAGACGTTAATTTATCATTTAAAGGCCGAGGATGATTTATCCTGGGGGCAGGGAGCGGGCTGCAATGGGAGTATTCAGGTGTATGTGGAGCCTTGCGAATGGGAAGCCAGGCCGCGCTTTCAGGATGAACCGGTATGGCCTCAAGTGGAATCGCTGCTGGATTCGGGTAACAAGGTCGCAAGTGCAAAAATAATAGGCGAAGATAACGGCCAAAGCGTACCGCTCTTTTATGCGGACAACGGCACGGTACTTGGGGACGCGGATCAAGAAACGAGGCGGAGAATCATCCCCGGACTCAAGAGGTTTTTGCAAAGCGGGCAAAAGCTGCAGGTCGTTAAGCCAGCCCATGCCGAAGCCGATCTCTTGTTCGAATTGTATGAGCCCCGGGAGCAGCTCTATCTATTCGGAGCAGGGCCCGATGTAGAACCGATTGTCCGGCTGGCCTCCAGCCTGGATTTCTATGTTACCCTCATTGATCCCAGAAGCAGCCGCTGCAACAAGACGGTATTTCCGGCGGCGGATCGATGCATACCCGAACATCCGGAAGCTTATTTGCAAACGAATCCGATACCGGGGAAAAGCTATGTGCTCATCATGACGCACAGCTTTCAGCGGGATCGGCATATTTTACGTCATCTGCTTTCATCGCCCCCCTATTATGTAGGGGTACTCGGGCCTAGACGAAGGACAGAACGTCTATTCTTGCCCGATGCAATGCCGGACTGGGTTCATGCTCCGGTAGGACTGCGCATCGGCGCCGAAGGACCTGAAGAGATCAGTGTAAGCGTCATGGCCGAGCTGCTCCAAATCAGGAATCGAAGGTAACGCGAGTAAGGAGTGAAACCATACCGGATATGGGCGCGATCGTAGCGGTTATTTTAGCGGCGGGGATGTCAAGGCGAATGGGACAGCCCAAATTGCTGCTGCCTTTTTTGGGGAAGCCTCTTTTTCGTTACAGTGTGGATGCGGCTATCCAGGCCGGTTTGCAGCCCGTAGTGATAGTCGGAGGCAGCCGCATGGAGGAGCTGCTTCGGCATGTCGCGGACTGCGCGGACATCGAAGGCATCGAGAACAAAGATTATCAATCGGGCATGGCTTCTTCGCTTCAAGCCGGCCTGCAGGCGGTAAAGGGGCGTGCCGATGCCGCGATCGTATTTTTGGCGGACCAGCCTCTCGTAGCTCCTGTCGTCATCAACGAGATCGTACGGCATTATAATCTTCATCGCCATGAGGGGATTCGTATTGTACGACCCGAGTATCAAGGACGTCCCCGACACCCCGTTTTGTTCGATGCCGATTTGTTTGCCGAGCTGGAACATATCCGGGGCGATGAAGGCGGAAAATCCATCCTGATCAAACATCGTTCCCTGCTGCACGTCGTTCCATTCGCTAATGAGCAATGGGGGATGGATATCGACACGCCCGACGATCTGCGGAAGCTTGAAAAAATAGCTTATGCAGATGGCGGTGAAGACGGGCCGAAGTGAGCTTCGGCCCGGTTATAGCCGTCATCGTTATAAGCGGTTGTCCGGCTATTCTTGGCGCAAATAACGCTTGTCCTTCAAAAACAGTTTCCAAAACAGGTAGAAAGCCGGGCCGAGAATGAGCAGTCCGATGACATAGGCGACAAGCAGAGCCCGGAATGTGCTGGGATTGGTGAACCCTTCCTCCACCGTCAAGTACGGATAGATGATGTACGGAAGATGCGAGAGGCCGTAGCCGATGCTGGCGAAGGCGTACTGGACGATAATCGCCGTGAACGCGACTCGCGGCACACCCGGCCCGCCATCCGGCCGGCCCCACAGCAAAGCCGTGTATCCAAAGACGAATGCGAGAATCGAGAAGATGAACCACAGGCTGTTGCGTTCGATGGCTTCCACGATCCAGTACGCCTCCGGCACCATGCCAAAGGTGGTGATGACCGCAAAAAACAGCGTGAAGGGACCGAGCCAAATCGCTGCTTTGCGGTACAGCCTGTAAGCCCCGTTGTCTCCCGATTCGTTGGAGTAATCGGCCAGAAACAACGCGGCCAGGTAGAGCTCGGTGGACAAGCCGAAGCCCAGGTGGGTCCAAAGCGTCCGGGAAGCCAGCAGCTGGCCGAAATGCAGCGAAGGCACGCCATCCACGATGTCGATGAAGCCGCCTAGCGAAATCGGCAGTACGGCTACAAGCAATCCGGGGATAAGAAGACCGGTCACGCCGGAGACGACGTTAAGCTCTTTGCCGTATCTTTTGGAGGAATAAGCGTATACCATAAAGCTGCTTCGGATCAACAGCAGGATCAGAACCAAGCTCACCGGCAGCAGCAGGGCGGTTCCCAGCATGGCGACGGCCTTCGGGAAAAAACCGACCAGCGCGACCACCACCAGAACGAGAAACGTATTGGTTACTTCCCAGGTCGGCGACAAGAATCGGTTCGCCAGCGCCCCCGCATTCGTCGCGTCGCTGCGGCCGAATACCATCCCCCAGAAGCCAGCCCCGAAATCGATGGAGCCCAGAATGGAGTATACGAATAACAGCAGCCAGACGAGCATAATCGCGAGTGTCGGTTCAGACATGAGTCCGTACCCCCTCATCGTCCAGCACCGGCATCTGCGGGTTCAGCTCTTTGGAGGCCGGATGGCGCTTGAAGTAGTAGAGCAGGACGAAAGCGGTCAGAAACAGCAGAATCACGTAAATGCCTACAAATAGCGCGAACAGCAGTCCCAGGTTGCCCGTTTTGGTGGCGGCATCCTTCGTGAGCTGCATGTGGTAAATCGTCCACGGCTGGCGGCCGGTGCAGCTGAAGATCCAGCCCGTTTCGATGCCGATAAGAGATAGCGCGCCCGAGCTTGCGAGAAGCCACAGCCCCCATCGGGGCAGCGTCCGCTTCAGCACGTAACGCCAAACCAGGGCGCCGAAGGACAAGCCGATGAGCACCATGCCGATCACGACCATAATATTGAACAGCGTATGAATATAAAGCGGCGGCCACAGCTCTTCGGGGTATTCGTTCAATCCCTTCACGACCGTATCGAAGCTGTTGCCCGCCAGGAAGCTGAGCGCCCCCGGAATTTCGATGCCGCCCTTCACTTCTCCCGATTCCGGGTCGGCCACCCCAAATATAGCGAGCGGCGCATGGTCCGTCGTTTCGAACAGTCCCTCCGCGGCGGCCAGCTTCTCCGGCTGGTAATGGTGCAGCATTTGCGCGGTGGCGTGCCCGTTCAACGCCGTGAACAACGAGAGCGCCCCGCCCACGACCAGCCCGAGCAGCAGGCTCCGGGAATGGTATTCGCGCTCTTCCGCCGATCTCCCCCGTTTCAACAGCTTATAAGCGGCCAACGACACGATGACGAACGCTCCCGTCATATAGGCGGAAGATAGGACATGCAGCGCCGTCGTATAGAGGCTCGGGCTGAAGATCGCCGCGATCGGGTCCACGTTCGAGACTACGCCGTTCACGAGATCGAATCCCCGCGGCGTATTCATCCAGGCATGGGCGTCTGTGATGAGGACGGCGGACGCACTGGCTCCCAAGGCAACGAAAAAGACGCTGACGATGCGAAGCAGCGGCGAGAGTCTATCCGCGGCGTACACATAGATCGACATGAATAAAGCTTCAAGCAGGAAAGCCCAGATTTCCACCTGAAAAGGCACGGCGATCACCTGGCCCACGATGGCCATAAAGCCGGGAAACAGCAAGGACAGCATGACCCCGACGATCGTGCCCGATGGAATCGCCACCCCCAGGATGATAGCAAAGCCTTTGGTCCAGCGCTTTGCCAGAATGGCATAATATTTATCTTTCCGGATATGGTACATCAGCTCCGCGAATAAGACCATGATGGGGATTCCAACCCCGAGCGTCGCAAAAATAATATGAAATGCCATTGAAGTGCCGAACAGAGCGCGGGCCAATACAACGTTATCCATTGTTTAAACGCTTCCCTTCAAACCACCGTTGGAATGTGTTCCTTCATCGAAGTTAATATGAACGGAAATGTCCCAGAATATGCATAAATATCCTGTAACGGATTTTCAAACCAACAAAGCTCGAAGAGATGATGATTGTTTATTCGGAACGAGGAGGATAGAATAGACAGAGAATGATTTTCGGGGAAGAGACGGAAGGGACGAGGGAAGTTCATGCTAATTCCAGTAGCAAGTCATATCGATAAAGTGGTCATTGCATTCCCGCAAGGCGGGGACGTCAATTGTTATCTCCTGAAGGGGGAAAGCGGGTACACCCTGGTCGATACGGGAATTCATTCCGAATCGGCGATCCAGCAATGGGAGAACGTGCTCGCGAACGGACTGACGATCGACAAGGTCGTGCTTACGCACACGCATCCCGATCATATCGGATTGGCAGGCTGGTTTCAGAAGCGCCTGGGGGTTCCTGTTATCATGTCGCGGATCGGGTACGAGACGATGCGCAAGGCCTATGAGCTATGGCTGGCCTATGCGGACGGCGAGAATGAGCCGTATCGGTTTTTACTGAAGCATGGCGGACCTGCCGTGCCGTACAAGCGAATGCTGAAGCAAGCGAGCGCCGGGTTTATGGAACCTGACGGACTCTTCGAGAACGGAGAGGAAATCCGCCTTGGCGACGGCATGTATGAAGCGTTATGGACACCTGGACATGCATTCGATCATTATTGCTTTTACGATCGCGAGAACGGCCGCCTGCTTGCAGGTGACCATGTGCTCGGCGATATTTCGCCCGTGATCACGCTTTGGTCCGATGACGGGGGAAATCCGCTTGAAGATTATTTCCGATCCTTGGAACAGATAGAGAAGATTTCGGCAGAGCTTGTCCTTCCTGGCCATGGGGGGCTAATTTCCGATTTGAAGCAGCGGGTATCGGAGATCCGGGACGGTCATCATGTTCGCATGCGCCAAATCATCGATATTCTCGGAGAAGAGGAAATGACCGCGGGAGAAGTGAGCCGAATCGTATATAACAACCAGGATGACAACGCCCGATTCATGATGGAAATTCAGTCGTCGCTCGCCCGTTTGACTTACCTTGAATCGCGGGGAGAGGTGTCTTCACGGCTTCAGGACGGGAAGGTGTTATTTGGCATCGCCCGATCCTGATGTTGTTTTGTAAATCCAATGTCAAAAAATTGTCCAGGACTTGGGGCCGGTCGCCAAAAAGGACCGTTTCTGCAAGAAACAACCCTTTGGCTAGAGAGCAAGTTGCCGATTGGATGGAAGAGACAATGAATGAAGTGGGGGGAGACGGCTTTCTCTTAAGTCCAGCCTATTTGCCCGGTTCGGTGGAAGAGTTTGTGGAGTTGGTTGTGCCGATTTTACAAAAACGCGGGTTGGCCAGGACGGAATATGTTGAAAACGGAACATTGAGGGATAATATGAGGGCGCTTAACGCCTAAAAACGCATTGTATCTACCAGAAGATCAAACAGGAGTTTAATGGCAGTAATTTGAAAAACCTTTGCCGGAAATATGCGCCCGAGCGATCGGCAAGTGCGTCATATCCTTAACACGCCATAGTATGCGAATCGCCTGAAAAGCAGGGGTGCAAAGACACCCCTGCTTTCACTTCGATTTTGACAGCTATTTTGAGAAAACAACCCTCCGGAATAATTAATGCTTCCAATTCCAAGGGTCGTTATATTATAATTAGCAAAAAAGAAAGCGCTAACAGAGGAGGCGGGAAGATGGAACTAGCGTTGACGTCCGCGCAGCACCAGAAGCTGTCGATCACGCCGCAGCTGCGGCAATCGATGGAAATTTTGCACATGTCCTCGCTTGACTTGAGCGAGTATATAAGGGAGCACACGGCCGATAATCCTTTTATCGAAATAAACGCCGATCCCTATAAAGCAAAGTTCGGCCCATCTATGAAATATAGAAGCCTCTCCCCGAATGAATGGTGGTTAAATAGGAATCACAAGACTGAGAGCACCCTGGAGTCGGCTCTTCTGGAACAAGTGAAATATTTGAACCTCGACAAAGTAACCTTCGAGTTATGTACGCTTGTCATCGGCAGTCTGGATGAGAGGGGATACTTGCTTCAACAAAAGGAATGGATCGTCGAGCGTCTGGGCGTTTCGATCGAACAGGTAAACCATGCGGTGCAAATTATACAAAGCCTGGAGCCCTATGGTCTGGCTGCTTCTTCGCTGGAGGAATGCCTGCTTATTCAATTAGACCAGCTGGGGGATACGGATACGTTAATTCGCGATTTGGTCCGGTATGATCTGATGAGCATCGCCAAAGGCAAGATCCAGCAGTTGGCTAAAAAATACGCGACGGATGCTGCCGACATTCAGCAAAGGATCGACCGGATAAGCAAGCTCAACCCAAAGCCAGGCTCGATATTCAGTAATGAAAATCCTCATTATATCATTCCGGATCTTGTTCTGAAGAATACCGGACATACGATACAGCTATTCATCGAAGAACAATCCCTTCCCCAACTTTCATTAAATACCTACTATCTCGACATGATGAAACAAAACGATTCGAAGGAAGTATCCGGTTACCTGAAGAAAAGATGGCAAGCCGCCAAATGGGTGATGCAATGTATCGATCAAAGAAAAATGACGCTCTTGAGAGTAGCCGGCGTTATTTTTGAAAGGCAATCCGAATTTTGCAGGAAAGGTCCGTCATTTATTCAGTCCATATCCATGAAGCAAGTCGCCGATATGCTGGACATCCATGAATCGACGGTTAGCCGCTCGGTCAACAACAAGTATGTCATGACGCCATGGGGATTGTATGAATTGAAGCATTTCTTTACCTCCTCCATTAAGCAGTCGGACGGGGAATCCGTATCCGCGGTACAGATGAAAGAACGGATTCGCGAAATCATCCGACAAGAAAATAAGTTGGCCCCGCTGTCGGATCAAAAAATTGCCGAGTATTTGCAAAAGGAAGGGCTCACGATTTCGCGACGAACCGTCACGAAGTATCGGGAGGACTTGAACATATTGTCGACCGCCCAGCGGAAAAAGTATTGAGCGGTTGCAGGGTTGGCATCGGGCAGCCGCCGTCATCCATAAGAAGAGCCGTTTTCTTCCTTCCATGGGAGGCTGTTACCGGCTCTTCTTTTACGCTTGAAGGAGGGATCGAGTTTGTCTACGGTAATTTTTACTTCGCCCTATCATGAAATGACGGTCATGGCCCATAAAGTGGCTAAAGAACTGAAATTGGAAATGACGATTGTGGAAACGGCGCTGGACGAAGCGGTGGAGATGGTCCGACCGTTCGTTCATCGGGACGGAGATGCCATTCTGGTGAGCAGAGGGGCCACGGCCAACCTGTTGGAAAAGGAATTTCCCGCCGTGAAGCTGTTAAGGGCGGAGTCGACGGAGTTCGATGTCATCTGTGTGCTGCATGAAGCCAAGAAAACTGGGAAACGGACAGGTTTGCTCTGGTCCAAGGAAGAGGAAATGAGATATAAATTGGACCATCTCATCCAAATTATCGGCATGGAGGTTTCTTATTATTTTTTTGAGAATTCGCTTGACTTTGCCTATCAAGTGGACCGGGCTAAATATGACGGCATGGAGATTATGATCGGCGGAGGATTGCGCGGCAAGCAAATGTGTGCGGAACGGGGAATCGGCCATATCAACGTGATTCCCGGTCTATCGACGATCCAGCAGGTGTTAGCCAGGGTTTGCGATATTTTGCATACAAGGGCGAAGGAAAAGCAGGTCTCTGAATTTATCCAAACCGTCATCGATTTGTCTCATGAAGGAATTATAGCCATCGACGAGCATGAACAGATTGTGGTGTTTAATCCGAAGGCCGCGCAGTTTTTTGGCGTTCAGGCTTCCGAGGTGTTGTACAGGAAGTTGACCGAGATCCATGAATCCGCGAGGTTCGGCAAGCTGTTCGGCGGGCCGGTGAACAGTCTGGAGGAAATTCAAGAAATATCCGGCATCACGCTTTTGGTGAATCGGGCGTCCTACATGGTCACCGGCGAGAACAAAGGAATCGTCGTCACCTTCCGGGATGCGACTCAAATTCAAGAATCGGAGCAGCGCATCAGGCGCAAGCTGTACTCCAAGGGGCTAGTGGCGAAATATACGTTTGACGACATCTTATATACCAGTGTGCCGATGAACCGGCTCATCCAAAAAGCGAAAAAATATGCTCATGTCGATTGCAACGCTTTAATCATCGGCGAAAGCGGCACCGGCAAGGAACTGATGGCGCAAAGTCTTCACAATGCACATCCCGAGAGGAAAAACGGACCTTTCGTCGCCGTCAATTGCGCCGCGCTAAACGATCAATTGCTTGAAAGCGAATTGTTCGGATATGAGCCGGGCATGTTCACAGGCGCGCAAAAGCAGGCCAAGCCCGGTTTATTCGAGCTGGCGCACGGTGGAACTATCTTCCTGGATGAGATCGGTAAAGTTTCCATGGATCTTCAGGATAAGCTGCTGCGGGTGATCCAGGAGCGGGAGATTCGCCGGATCGGGGGGGAACGTAACATTCCGATAGATGTACGGGTCATTGCGGCCGTTAATGACGATATCCATGAGCTGATTGAGAAAGAGAAGTTCAGGTCTGACCTGTATTACCGTCTGGAGGTGCTAGTCTTGCCTATCCCACCGTTGAGGGACAGGATTGAGGACATTCCGGATCTGGTCAATTTCATGTTGAAAAAATATGCCCTCAAATACGGCAAGCGCGTTGCGCCTCTGCGGGAAGACCTGATTCGCCAATTGTGCGCTTACAACTGGCCGGGAAACCTGCGGCAGATGGAGAATATCGTAGAACGGTGCATGGTTATGGCGGACAATTCGGACGAATTGTCCACGGTTCTGATCCAAAACTTACAGGATGAATTCGGCAGAAACGAGGTCCGACAGGCTGATCCTCCGAAGGTTGACCAGCCTGACCCGGCCGATTCCCATACGCTTGCGGTAACCATTGGGACAATGGACGACATGCAGCGAAGCTTAGTGAAGCAGCTGCTGGAGAGAAGGGAGTATACCAAGACTCAATTAGCCAAAAAATTAGGAATCAGCAGAACAACCTTATGGAAATTGCTTCAGGAAGGCGACGATATCCTCATGCTGGACGGCTAGGGGGGTCTAACTGTTCGGCAGACGGTATGACATGGTGCGGTGATCTCTTCCCGGTACATGCCACGGAGAGGTCACTGTTTTTTTTCTTGGCTGTTCACTTTATTGACAAAGCCGAATCCTATTCACAATTTAAACAATAACCGTTTGTATGTTCATATATTTAACAGAATATGTTTAAAATGAGAACAATTCTGTTGTGAATAAAAAAATCCCGGTCATTTTTGTTGGCATGCTACTTGCTTAATAATTAGTATTAGAAGAACTTGCTTTGATAAAAGGGGCTTCTAGAGGAATGGGGGTGACGTTAACCAATTTGATAGCGCTTTCAATTATTTCTTAAAGGTGGAACGACTGACTTGATGACTAGAGGAACTGGCAGGCAAGCGAGCGGGGAATTTCATTAAAATGGAGGTTCTGAGATGAAAAAGAATACATTATCCAAGCTTTTGGCTGTCGGTCTGGCAGCGGTGCTGACGTTAACCGCTTGTTCGGGGGGAAGTCCCGCAGGCGGCAGCTCCAAGAGCGGCGGCCCGCAAAGCGGAGGAACGGCACAGCTGGCCCAAGGGGTCTCGGAGAAAGAGATTCTTGTCGGTCATCTAGCGCCCCAGAGCGGTGTTTCCGCTGTCTATGACTTGATCCGGCAAGGGATTCAGGCCTACTTCAACTATACAAACGAACAAGGAGGCGTACACGGCCGCAAGCTGAAGCTGATAGCTTATGACGACGGGTATCAGCCGGCGAAAACTGTACAGCTTGTCAAAAGACTCGTAGAAGAAGATAAGGTATTTGCCTTGCTGGGCAGTGCATGCACACCGTGCAATGCGGCCGCACAGCCTTATCTTACGGAAAAAGGCACGCCCGTCATCATGGTCAGCACGGGAGCCAAGCGCTTCGTCGACCCGCCGGTTAAAAATTACTTCGGCTCCTCCTTTCTCAATTATCGCGTAGAAACGAAAGTGTTTATGGACTACACCGTGAATAAGCTCGCTAAAAAACGGATCGCGATCGTGTATCAAAACGACGACTTCGGAAAAGAAAATTTGGAAGCCAGCCATGAGGCCGTGAAAAATTACCCCGGTGTTGAAATTTTAGGAGAAATTCCTTTTGTCGTATCCGATCCCGATATGAGCTCCCAAGCGCAAAAGATCAAGCAGCTCAACCCTGAGGCCATCATCATGTTCGGCCCGCCCAACCCGGTGGCCAACTTCAAGAAAGAACTGCATAAATACGGGATAAAAGATACTCCTTTTATTGTTTCTTCCATTGGAGCGAACGATCTTAATTTATTCAAACTGGCAGGAAGCGACGTCTGGGCGGGGACCATTAGCTCCGCGGTCATTCCTATGCCGGACGCCGTGGACGATCCGGGGATGAAGCTGTACGTAGAGCGTTTCTCGAAGGACTTCACGGGCTCCTCCTACCATGGATTCGCCCAGTGGGGATGGTCCGCAGCGCAAGTCATGGTAGAAGGACTGAAGCGAACCGGACCGGACATCACTTACGATAAATTTTTCGACGCTATGCATACATTCGATAACTGGAAGGGATCCATGTATTCGGGCGTCACCTTCGCGCCGGATAACCATTACGGACTGACGAGTATGTTCATTACACAGGCCGTCGACGGGAAGATCATTCCGATTTCCAAAACGATCAACTTCAACCCGAAAACCAATGAGATCACTTATGAAAAATAAAGCATAAACAGAGCATCGCGGAACGGAAAGGAAGTGTCCGGTCTTTCAACGGACCGGACACGGCAGCAAGGTTAATGAAAGGCGGGATGGACGCATATGCTTCAACTCATTGTGAGCGGTCTTATTTTTGGCTGCATTTATGGACTCGCGGCTTTGGGGATTGTGCTGATCTTCAAAACCACGGATATCGCCAATTTTGCGCAGGGTGAAATGGCCATGATTACAACTTTTGTCAGTTTTATGTTTTTGACGAAGCTGGAACTCCCGTATCTGATTTCGTTTATTTTAGCTTTGGTTTTTGCCGGTATATTCGGCACTGTTGTCCACCGGATATTTATGAAACCGATTCAATCGGCGCCGCCCTTGAATCAAATCGTGCTGACGCTAGGGCTGTTTCTGGCGTTCAACGGGGTGGCCGGTTTGATCTGGGGGCACACCCCGGCTCCATATCCGCCGGCATTTGCGGGAGACCCGTATGATCTGGGCGGCGTGTTCATCTCGATGAACGAAGTTTTCGTCATTGGCGTTACGGTGATCCTGATGTTTGGATTTTTCCTGCTCTTTCGCTTCACGGCAATCGGGCTCGCCATGCGCGCGTCCTCACAGGATAGCATGGCGTCGGAGTTGATGGGCATCAAAGTTTCCAGCGTCTTTACATGGACCTGGGGAGTAGGAACCGTCCTCGGCGGGGTGGCGGGAATGCTTACCGCTCCGTTCACCTTTCTTCAACCGAGCATGATGGCGGACGTGCTGATTATGGGGTTTGCGGCAGCGGTATTGGGAGGTTTCATCAGCCTTCCCGGAGCGGTTATCGGCGGCTTGATTATCGGCGTTTTTGGCAATTTGATCAGTTTTTATGTATCGCCCGAGATGAAATTGGTTTACACGTTCCTGCTGATCATCGTCGTTCTGTATATTCGACCGACCGGCTTATTTGGCGGAAACCAGTACTTGAAGAAGGTGTGAAGACATGCTGAGAAACCATTGGGTCAAAAAGGTCTTGCTGGCGCTGGTTGTCCTGCTGATGGCGGTCTACCCGCTGCTCGTTGGCTATTCGAACTATTTCCTGACGCTGTTCAGCATCACCTGCATCTATATTATTTCTTCGTTATCGCTCAACATCCTGGTCGGTTACGGGGGGCAGGTGTCCGTTGGTCATGCGGGATTTCTGGTGATCGGGTCGTATACGGTAGCCATATTAGGGGAAAGAGGAGTTCCATTCTTCGTATCCTTCCTGATGGCGGGCATCGTCAGCGGGGTGATCGGGCTGCTGATCGGCCTGCCCGCTGTGCGGCTTCGCGGTCACTTTCTGGCTGTGGCTACGCTCGGCTTCGGGCTGTCGGTGCCGTTGCTGGTTCTGAACTGGGATTCTTTAACGAAAGGCTATCAAGGCATGGCCGTATCGAGACCCGTTTTTCTATCCTCCGATATCGAATTTTTCTATGTGATCGTCGCCGTGACGGTTCTCGTCACCTGGTTCATCCGCAACATTGTCGCAAGCAGTCTGGGCAGGGCTTTCGTGGCCATCCGGGATAGCGAGGTGGCGGCGCAGGCGATGGGCATTCATGTCGCGTTGTATAAAACCGTCATGTTCGTCATCAGTGCCTTCTTCACCGGATTGGCGGGCGGGTTGTATGCCTACTGGCTGGGCTACATCAGTCCGAGCGATTTTTCGGTGACCACATCCTTCCTCTTGCTGGCGATGATCGTGGTTGGGGGACTGGCCTCCATACCCGGCGCCATCATAGGCACGATTTTGTTTTCGGTGCTCCCTCATTTCACGGAACATCTCATTGGCATGCACAGCATCGTGATCGGTTCGGCGATGGCGTTAATTATTTTATTACGGCCGGCAGGGCTTGTGTCCTTGAAGGGGCTTTTCAAGCGGAAGCTGAATAAAACCGTGGCGGAAGACCGTAACTCATGGTTATCGCAACAGGCAGGAGGTGAATAGGCGTATGCTGACGTTCCGTCATGTAACGGTAACTTTCGGGGGAATTAGAGCGATTAACGACCTCTCGTTTGAAGTGCCCAAGGGGGTAATTTACTCGCTCATCGGACCTAACGGGGCTGGCAAAACGACCGTGTTTAATTGCATCAGCCGATTCTATACGCCGATGTCCGGTGAGATCGTATTCAACGGGGAAGATCTGAACAAATACAAGCCGCATCAAGTCATCCGGAAAGGGATCGCCCGAAGCTTTCAAAATGTGGAGTTGTTCAAAAAAATGACGGTCATGGATAACCTCCTGACGGGTTACCATCCCAGAATGAAGAAAAATATCGTCTCCATCGCTCTGAATTTACCGGCCAATCGGGCCAGTGAACGGAATGCGGTGAGAAAAGCGCATGAAGTGTTGGAGCTGCTCAATATTTCCCATCTTGCCGGTGAAGAAGTATCGAACCTGTCCTTCGGCTATCAGAAGATGGTTGACATCGGGCGGGCGATGATGGCCGACCCGAAGATGATTCTGCTTGACGAACCGGTAGCCGGGATGAACCCGGTGGAGACGGAGCGTATCAGCCATCTCATTGTGCAATTGAAGAAGGAGATGGGTTATACCGTTCTGCTGATTGAGCATGACATGTCGTTGGTCATGAAGGTTTCCGATTATGTCACGGTCATGAACTTTGGGGAAAAAATAGCCGAAGGCCAGCCCAAGGAGGTCCAGAACGATCCGGCTGTCATTGAAGCGTATTTAGGGGAGGTGGATAGCTTTGTTAAAACTTCATGACATCCATGTTTACTATGGGCATGTCCATGCCTTGAAGGGTATTTCCCTGGAAATACCGCAAGGAAAGATCATTTCCTTGCTCGGGGCCAACGGCGCCGGGAAGTCGACTACCTTGAAGATGATTTCCCGTCTGATTCCGCCCAAGCAGGGAAGCTATGACCTGGAAAGCGAATCTATGCTGAAAAAAACGCCCAGCGATCTCGTGAAGCGCGGGGTGATACACTGTCCGGAAAACCGAAGGCTGTTCCCGCTGCTGACCGTTGAAGAAAACCTCCGCATCGGCTCTTTTACCCGAAAGGACAAGAAGGTGGCGGCCGATCTGGAGAAGGTGTTTGCCTACTTCCCGCGGTTGAAGGAACGGCTGAACCAATACGCCGGCACTTTAAGCGGCGGCGAGCAGCAAATGCTTGCCATTGCTAGGGCTTTAATGGGAAATCCGAAAATTTTACTGCTCGATGAGCCATCCCTTGGCCTCGCGCCCAATATCATTCGTGACATCTTCCAAATCATTATGAGAATCAATGAGGAAGGGACGATGATTCTGCTTGTGGAGCAGAATGTCCATTTGGCGCTGGAAATATCGCATTATACGTACGTGCTGGAGAACGGCAGAATCGCACTGGAGGGCGAATCCCGGCACATTAAAGAAAACGACAAAATCCGCCAGCTTTACCTTGGGGCATAAAGGATGAGGTGCTAGCACATGAAGGGTAAAATTGTTTATCAGACCGAACCGATGAAAATTGAGGTTCGGGAACATGAGTTTTCCGAGGAAGTCGAAGCGGGCTCCTTGCTGCTGGAGGTGCTTCAAACGAACGTATGCGGTTCGGAACTGCACGTGTTTAAAGGCCATCACCCTACCTTGAAGTGCGGAGTCATCGGTCATGAAATGATAGGCCGGATTGCCAAGCTGGGGGACAACGTAAAGACGGACAACGCGGGCAATCCGGTGCAGGTAGGGGATCGCGTCGTGCCGGTCTATTTTGTAACCTGCAATCAATGCAGAGAATGCTTGGCAGGTAATCTCCATCATTGCATTCATATGTATAAATACCAGGGGCAGAGCGGAACATTCGCCTCTTATTACACGGTTCACCACGATCAATATTTTTTCAAAGTGCCTGACGGCGTGTCCAATGCGGAAGCGGCCAGTGCGAACTGCGCTTTCGCCCAAATCTTATTCGGCCTTGACAAAATCCATATCAACCCGGGCGATTCCATCGTTATTCAAGGGGCCGGCGGATTGGGATTAACCGCTTGCGCCGTCGCCAAGGAGAGAGGGGCTAAAGTGATCGTGATCGACAGCGCGCCCTCGCGTTTAGTTACGGCTAAGAAATTCGGAGCAGATGAGCTTATCGATATGAACGCCTACGATACGCTGGATGCAAGAGTGAACCGCGTCAAGGAGCTGACCGGCGGCTGGGGGGCCGATTTTGGCTTGGAGGTAGCCGGCGTTCCCGATGCGTTTAGCGAAGGCATCCACCTTGTGAAGCAGAATGGCAAATATGTCGTCATGGGAAATATTACGCCGGGGCATACGACGGCATTTGATCCCGGTTTGCTGGTCCGGAAAGCCATTGAGATTATTCCTGCCAATCGCTATAACCCGGAGTATCTGTATAAGTCCTTGCAATTTTTAGAGAGAAACGCAGGGAAATATCCGTTTGCCGGCTTGTTGGACGCTGCATTCTCCTTGGAAGAAGCGACGCTTGCTCTGGAGAAATCCGCAAACCGTGAAGTAACGAGAGCCACAATTCTAGTAAATAAATAATAAGGAGTGAGGGCGAATGGATCGACAAATCGCTTTGCAGGAAACATATGGGCATTTCATTGGCGGTCAATGGGTGGAGCCGGCCAATCATCAATATTTTGAAGGGGTGGACCCTTCTACCGGGAACAAGATTGCGAGCTTTGCCCGCGGGAACAAGGAGGATATCGAGCGCGCCGTCCACAGCTCGGAAGAAGGGTTTCAGGCTTGGTACGCCTTGAAGCCGAGTGCCCGCGGACAAATTTTAAACCGCGTGGCCCAGCTTTTGCGTAAATACAAACAAGATTTTGCTTACATGGAAACGATCGATACCGGGAGACCGCTCGTTTTTTCAGCATCTTTGGTAGAAACGAGCGCCAGGTATTTCGAATATTTGGGCGGGGCGGCGGACAAAATTTTCGGCGAGGTGATCCCGGCCAGCAACGAACACCTGACGTATACATATCGCGAGCCGTATGGGATAACGGGACATATTACGCCATGGAACGTGCCCATTACGCAGGCGGCGAGAGGAGCGGCCAGCGCGCTTGCCGCGGGGAATTCCGTCGTGATGAAGCCTGCCGAGCAGGCCTGCCTTTCTACGTTGGAGCTGGCTAAGCTTTGCGTAGAGGCGGGGATGCCGCCCGGCACTTTCAATGTGGTCACGGGCTACGGCGAGGAAGCAGGCGCCCCGCTCATCAACCATCCTGCGGTACGGAAAATCGCTTTTACAGGCTCGGTCGAAACCGGACAAATCGTCATGCGGGCCGCCGCCGATCGGATTGTTCCCGTTTCCCTGGAGCTGGGCGGTAAATCGCCGAATATCGTGTTTGATGATGCGGATTTACATCCGGCTGCGGCAGGTTCCTTGCGAGCCTTTACATTTAATACCGGCCAGGTGTGTTCGGCGGGTACGCGCTTAATCGTCCAGCGTTCGATCCTGCCTGCCTTTGTCGAACAATTAATTGAAGAAGCCCAACAAATAAAGATCGGGTATGGCATCGATAATCCGACGATCGGTCCTTTGGTTTGTGAAGAGCAGCTGCACCGCGTGCTCCGGTATGTGGAAATCGGCAAACAAGAAGGAGCCCGGTTAGTTTACGGCGGCAGCCGCATGCAAGAAGAGAAATTGAAAGACGGCTATTTCATGCAACCTACCATTTTCACGGATGTTACAAACACGATGACCATTGCCCGGGAAGAGATATTTGGCCCTGTCGTCGTCGTCATTCCCTTTGATACCGAGGAGGAAGCGATTCGATTGGCCAACGATACAGAGTTCGGTCTGGCGGCTGCAGTATGGACGGAAAATATACACCGGGGGCATCGTGTCGCCAAACAACTGCAGGCCGGCCAAGTTTATATTAACGATTACAGTCCGATCGATGTGGAAGCCCCTTTCGGAGGGTACAAGAAAAGCGGAATCGGCCGGGAAAAAGGCTTGGAATCGCTGCACACGTATACCCAAGTAAAAGCGATAAGCGTTAAGCTGTAAAAATTTCTTATACGCTCCGGTCTGGAGGGCGGTGGAGGATGGATCGATATGAGCTTGGTTGATGAGATGGCGAAGTTTACAGTAAGCGAAGCAGTCGGGAAGATCGGGGAGAACCACCGCCGGCGTGCGATTGAGCATATCCTGGATACCCTTGGCGTCGGATTGGCCGGAAATACCGATCCGATCGCTTCCAGCCTGCTAACCTATACAGAACGCCTGGGAGAGCGGGGAGGCTATACCCTGCTGGGGAACGCGGTTTCTGCATCGTTGTTACAAGCTGCGTTTGTAAACGGGATTCTTTGCCACGCCCTGGATTATGACGATTCGTCCTGGCGGCTGATTGGGCACCCGAGTGCCGTCGTTCTTCCTTCCGTCATGGCAACGGCAGAAAGCATGGATGCCGGCGGACGGGAGCTCGTAACGGCTTATTTGATCGGAACCGAAGTTTCCTGCAAAATCGGGGCAGCGGCGGAGCCGGAGCTTTATCAGGCCGGCTGGCACGCGACCGGCGTCGTCGGCGTTCTGGGCGCAGCGGCGGGAGCGGGGTATTTGCTTGGTTTGAGTCTCGACCAGATGATCCATGCTTTGGGGATAGCCGCGTCCTCGGCTAGCGGCTTGAGGCAAAATTTCGGCTCCATGACCAAGCCGTTCCACGCCGGAATCGCCGCCCGCAATGGAGTTAACGCCGCCTATTTGGCCCAATGCGGCTTTACCTCCAATCCGGAAGCGTTGGAAGGAAAAACAGGTTTTTTCGCCAACTTCGCCAATAAACAACCGGTGTTGAAAGAAAGCATGGGAGAACCCTTCGACCTCTTGCAGCCCGGTTTTTTTGTCAAGCCGTATCCGTCGTGCGCAGCTACCCATACGGCCATTGACGCCATGCTGTCGCTGGTCAAGGAGTATGGATGCCAAGCGGACCAAATCGAGAGCATCTATGCGGGCTGCGGTCCGGTCGGGCCGATCATGCTGGTTCACAACCGGCCGCTTCAAGGGACCGAGGGAAAGTTCAGCATGCCCTTTGTTCTCGCGGCCGCAGTGGCGGACGGCGAGGTGGGGCTGGATACGTTTACCGATGACAAAGTGAACGATCCGGTCATTCGGGCGCTCATGGAGAAGGTGGAATTTGGAATCGATGAGCAATATCGGACCCGAAGCGTGGAAGAGGCCCCTGCTCTCATTCGGGTCAAGCTGAAGGACGGGAGGGTGCTGGAAAGGAGCAAGCAAATGGCCGACGGCAGCCCGGAGCATCCCCTTAGCTATGAAGCGTTAATCGGCAAATACCGGGATTGCGCAGGGCGGGTACTCACCCCTGACCGTGTCGAACGCAGTCTGGAAAAGATTGTATTCCTGGACAGCCTGCCGCGTATTTCTTCCCTGACGACAGAACTGAGACCCGGCTGAGTTCCAGATAGGGATGTTCACTTTTTTAACAACTTTAACGACGGGCGAGATGAGTTCAAATAATGAACATCCTTCGTTCAATATTTGCACAGCTTAACGGTACGAGGCTGGAAAAACCCGCATGAAACGGTTGGCATGATACTTGCAATATGAATAATCATAACGAAGATTATTATTCCAGGAGGTAGAAGGGACATGATCGTTCGATATCAGGTTCAAGATGAAGTTTGTTACGGCTGGCTGCAGGAAGGGGAAATCGCCAAGCTGCAGGGCGATATTTATGGGGAATATGCTCGCGGCGAAGCGCGGACGCCTCTAAGCAGGGTCAAGCTGCTGTCTCCCGTTCAGCCATCCAAAATCGTTTGTGTCGGCTTGAATTATGTCGACCATGCGAAGGAAGTCAACCTGGATCTTCCCAAAGAGCCGCTGCTCTTTCTGAAGCCGTCCACCACGGTGGTCGGACCTGGAGACCCGGTCATCTACCCCGCCCAAAGCAAACGTCTCGATTATGAAGCGGAGCTGGGGGTGGTTATCAAGAAAAAGGCTTACCGGATTCGTGAGAACGAAGCAGCGGATTATATCCTAGGCTATACATGCGCGAACGATATTACGGCCCGGGATATCCAGTTTGCGGACGGTCAATGGACGAGGGGGAAATCGTTCGATACGTTTTGTCCGATCGGTCCCGGCATCGTTCCGGGTATCGATCCGTCCGGCCTGGAGATCAAGCTGACGGTAAACGGTGAAGTGAAACAGAGCTCCAATACGAAAAACCTGATTTTTTCCGTCCCTTATCTGGTTCATTATATCAGTCAGGTCATGACGCTGCTGCCGGGCGACGTCATCATCACAGGAACTCCTGCAGGCATCGGGCCTATGCAAATCGGCGACGAAGTAAGCGTTTATATCGAGGGAATCGGCGAGTTGAACAACGATATCGCCGGCGATGAGCGGTAGCGAAGGGCGAGTCAGGGGACCGCTCATGAAAGGTGAACAGGAAGGGGAATGAAAGTGTCTGACAATCGCGTATGGATTTCGGATGTATGTCCGAGGGACGGGTTTCAAATTGAGCCCGAGCTCGTCCCGACCGAGGTCAAAATTAAGGTGATCGACGCTTTATCGGCTGCAGGAGTTACCGCGATCGAAGTTACAGCGTTCGTACATCCGAAAGCGGTTCCGCAGATGGCCGATGCGGAGGAAGTGATGCTGAACATCAAGCGAAATCCGGGCACCCGCTATGAGGTGCTGGTGCCCAATTATCGCGGGGCGGAGCGCGCCCTAAGGACCAATCCCGATCAGCTCAATTTGGTCGTATCGGCGAGCGAGAGCCATAACCGCTCCAATCTGCGCCGTGGGACCTTTGAAACGTTGAACGAATTTGTGGAGGTTGCCAAACTGTGCGCCGAAGCGGGAGTGCCGGTGCGGGGCGGTGTCGCGACATCGTTCGGTTGTCCGTTCGAAGGGAAGGTTGCCCGGTCTCGCGTACTCGAAGTGATTGCTCAATACCTGGATTTGGGAGCGGAGTCGGTTACGCTCGCCGATACGACCGGAATGGCCAATCCCGAGCTGGTCCGGGAAACGGTTCGAGACGTGAAAGCGAAATGGCCGCATCTGGAAATTCATATGCATTTTCATAATACGCGGGGAATGGGGTTGGCCAACGTTTATGCGGCCTATGTGGAGGGAATCCGTCATTTCGACGCTTCCTTAGGGGGCATTGGTGGTTGTCCTTTTGCGCCGGGGGCAACGGGAAATATTTGCACCGAAGATACGGTGAATATGTTTCATGACATGAATATCGCAACAGGCATAGATCTGGATCAGCTGTTGGCCGCAAGCCGCCGTTTGGAGCGGCAGCTGGGTCATCAGCTGCCGAGCCAAGTGTTGAAGGCAGGTAAAACGATGGAGCTGCACCCGCATCCCTAAGGGAATAGTAAAGCCCGGACCCGACGATCGGGAAAGAGGAGGATCTGATGAACGGTTTGCTGGAGGAAAGAGTGGAGCAGGGCGCTGTTGCGGTGCTTACGTTACATCGCCCGGAGGTCATGAACTCGATTAACACCGAATTAGGGTTCGCGTTAAGAGATGCGCTGGACCGATTAAACGAGGATGCATCGGTTCGGGTTATTGTTTTCACGGGTGCAGGCGAGAGGGCCTTCTGCACCGGCGGGGATTTGAAAGAACGAAATCAAATGACCAATGAGCAGTGGCTTAAACAGCATCGGCTGTTTCAAGACGTATTCCGCAAAATTCGTCAATCCGACAAGCCGGTCATTACGGCGGTCAACGGGTTTGCTCTCGGAGGCGGGTGCGAATTAGCGTTAAGCGGTGATTTTGTATATGCTTCGAAATCCGCCAAGTTCGGGTTACCCGAAGTGACGCGCGGCATAATCCCCGGGGTGGGCGGAACGCAGACGATTGGAAGATTCCTTCCCCGGGGGCTTGCCCTGGAGCTGCTGTTGACAGGGAAACCTCTCTCCGCGGAAGCAGCGTTCGAATATGGAATGGTCAATAAACTGCTTGAGCCGGGTGAATTGTTGAAGGAGACGCTGCAAGCAGCCCAGACGATTGCGCAAAATTCGCCCTTGGCGGTAAGAATGGCCAAAAAAGCATTTCGCTTGGGCATCGATCTTCCGCTGGAGGAAGGGATCGAACTCGCCCTTGAGTGCTACAACCGCACCATTGTGCACCCGGACCGGGAAGAAGGGATTCGGGCATACAACGAAAAAAGGCCGCCCGTATTCCTGGATATCGTCTGAGTCTATAACAAAATCCAACTGAAACGAGGAGAAAACTATGAAATCGACGGAAAGCGAACACCAGATCATACGGGAAAGCATACGCGCTTTATGCAAGAAATTCCCCGATGCTTACTGGAGAGACAAGGATGCGCAGCATCAGTACCCGGAAGAGTTTATTGACGAGCTGACCAAGGAAGGATGGTTGTCGGCGTTGATTCCCGAACAATACGGGGGCTCGGGTCTCGGCATGATGGAAGCCGGCATTATCCTGGAGGAAATTAACCGCAGCGGCTGCAATGCGGCGGCGGGCCATGCTCAGATGTATACGATGGGGGCTTTGCTTACGCACGGAAACGAGGAGCAAAAGCAAAGGTGGCTTCCCCAAATCGCCTCAGGTGAAGTTCGGCTGCAGGCGTTCGGCATTACCGAGCCGACGGCCGGATCGGATACGACGAGCATCACGACGTTTGCCGAAAGAAAAGGGGACCGGTATGTGATCAAGGGCCAAAAAATTTGGACCTCCCGGGTGCAGCATTCCGATTTGATGATGGTGCTTGCGCGCACCACGCCTAAAGACAAGGTGGCGAAGAAAACGGACGGACTTAGTTTGTTTATTCTCGACTTGCGGGAGCAGGAGGGGAAAATTCAGGTCAGGCCGATCGAAACGATGATTAATCATGAAACGAATGAGGTGTTCTTCGAAGGGGCGGAAGTGCCGGTAGAAAATTTGATCGGCGAAGAAGGCAAAGGATTTAAATATTTGCTGAGCGGGGTCAATGCGGAACGGATTCTCATCTCTTCGGAATGTATCGGAGACGGCCTGTACTTTGTCGATAAAGCGGTGGAATATGCCTCCTCGAGAGTGGTATTCGGGCGTCCGATCGGACAAAATCAAGGCGTTCAATTTCCAATCGCGCAGGCTTATATGGATATTGAAGCGGCAACCTTGATGCGCAACCAAGCCGCCCGGGAGTTCGATCAGGGCGACACGCGCGGGCCGGAGGCGAATATCGCGAAATATTTGGCCTCCGAAGCATCCTGGAAGGCGGCCAATATGGCCATGAACACATATGGCGGATTTGGTTTTGCAACCGAATACAACATTGAGCGGAAGTTCCGTGAAGCCAGACTGCCGCTGGTCGCGCCAATTGCCAATAACCTGGTCGTCAGTTATGTCGCCCAGCATGTGCTCGGGCTGCCGCGCTCCTATTAAATTCCGGATTGCTGCGCGGCGATCGTCAGGGTGGGATCAAGCTTGAAGACTAACGCATTACAGGAGGGAATATGTGGCCTTTAGATGGAATTCGCGTCGTTGATCTTACGCAAAATGTCGCCGGTCCCTATACCGCTATGATATTGGCCGATCTAGGGGCATCCGTGACGAAGGTGGAGCCTCCGGGCGGGGATGCGACCCGCGGTTGGGGTCCCCCCTTCTGGGAAGAAGCCAGTCCGACTTTTCTTGCGTTAAACCGGAATAAAGCCCAAGTTTATCTCGATATCAAAACGCAAGAAGGAATAGATCAGCTGCATGGCCTTCTCCAGGATGCGGATGTGCTGCTGGTCAGCAGCCGCCCGGGAGCGATGGAACGTCAAGGATTGGACTTCGAAAGCTTGGCGGAAAGCTACCCCCGGCTTATTTACGGGGAAGTAACCGCATTCGGGAACCACGGCCCGAGACGGATGGAGGCCGGATATGATCCGCTGCTGCAGGCGATGGCGGGAATCATGAGCGTAACGGGTCATGAGGGTCAGGAGCCCGTTCGCGTAGGGACTTCCATCATTGACATGTCGACCGGCATGTGGCTGGCGCTAGGCGTGTTTGGGGCTCTGCGGCTGCGCGAGCAGACAGGAAGAGGACACCGGATCACCAGTTCGTTGTATGAAACGACGATCGCTTGGATGTGCTATCATATTCCGGCCTATTGGGCATCGGGCGTATCGCCCCAAAGATGGGGATCGGGACCGGCCATGATTGTCCCCTACGAGGCCTTTCCGACGCAGGACAAATGGGTTGTTATCGCTGCCGGCAACGATGGTTTGTTTCATAAGCTTTGCGGCGTTCTGGGCAGGGAGGAATGGATCGCCGACCCGCGTTTTGTCACCAATGCGGAGCGCGTCATCCATCGAAATGAACTAAGAGCCTTGATCTGTGATATTACCCGGCACGAGAGCTCGGCCTATTGGATCGAAACGCTGGTCAAGAACGGCATTCCGGCGTCGCCTGTCCTCAATGTGGCCGAGATGATGAAAGAGCCCCAGCTTGAAGCCAGCGGCATGATTCAATCTATTGGACACAGCCGGATCGCGGATTTTAAATCGGTAGGGCTGCCCTTGAAGATTGACGACGAACGTCCGCCGCTTCGAGTCCCGCCACCCTTGTAAGGGCACGCAGAGGGCTGTCTGATGTCCGCCCAGAACGGCCCTTGTCTTTTATAGACAGGAAGCAGCACCATCAAAGGAGGGGAACGGTTTGAACATTTGGGTTTGCTTGAAGCAAACGTTCGATACCGAAGAGAAGATCAAGCTGGTAAACGGTCAAGTGGTGGAAGACCAGGCCAATTGGGTGATTAATCCGTATGACGAATATGCGGTGGAAGAAGCGCTCAAGCTGCGCGAGCAATTCGGCGGCGACGTTACCGTCATCTCGGTCGGTCCCGCGCGCGTGGAAACGGCGCTTCGCCATGCACTCGCCATGGGAGCGGACCAGGCCGTCGTTATCAGCGGAGTGGAGGGGGACGAATATGTCGTCTCCAAAGCGTTGGCCCATTATTTGAAAGACAAGGAAATCGATATGATCCTTACGGGAAACCAGTCGGTCGATAACGGGGCGGGGCAAGTGGGGGTTCGTCTGGCGGAACAATTGAAGATCCCTTATGTCACATCGGTCGTCAAGCTGACCGTCGAACAAAACCAGGTGCAGTTGGAGCGGGATGTGGAAGGCGACATTTATCAAATCGAAGGCCAACTTCCGCTGCTTCTCACATGCCAGCAAGGACTCAACAATCCACGATATCCCTCGCTTCCTAACATTATGAAATCGAAGAAAAAAGCGATACATACGATCCCGTCCGATGCATTCGCCGGTATGGATCAGAACGCCAAGACGGAAACGGTGGACCGGTACTTGCCTCCTCAGCGAAAGGCGTGCCAATTCGTCCATGAAGGCGATTCGTCCGGTTCGGCGCGCGCACTCGTCAGCATCCTATTCGATAAAGCTGTTATCTATTAGGGAGGAGAACGTCTGATGAATAAAAAAGTGTTAGTGTTCGCGGAGTCGAAGGGCTCCGTCCTGCGCCAAGTATCGTTAGAGGCGCTGTCGCTCGGCAAACAAATCGCAGGTCAGGGCGAATTGATCGCCGCCGCATTCGGCAGCGGGGCCGACGGCTATGTGGAAGCGCTCGGTCAACATGGCGCGAATCAGGTATGGACCTTATCTGATGATCGGTACAACCGTTATCATTCGGATCTTTATTTTCATGCTTTCGTCCAAGTCATTCAAGAGACGAATCCGGATGTGATCATCGTCGGACATACGGCGAACATGAAGGACGTCGCACCGCGGATTGCTTCCCGGTTCGGATATGGCTTGATTACGGATTGCACCGGGGTGGAATTCGAAGGCGAGGAGCCGATTTATATCCGCCCGATTTATGCCGGGAAAGCTTTTGAGAAGAAACGGTTTACCTCCTCCGGGGCTATGTTTATTACGATTCGTCCGAACAATTTCAAGGTCGAGCCGTCCCCGACCCTGCCGGCAACGGTTCCGTTTCAAGCGGAGCCTGTCGATCTGCAAACCGTGATCCGCGAAATCGTGCTCAAATCGACCGGAGCGATCGATTTGGCGGAAGCCAAGATCGTCGTTTCCGGCGGGCGCGGCGTGAAGCATCCGGATGGATTCGAGCCGCTGCAAGAGCTCGCGTCCGTATTGGGCGGGGCCGTAGGAGCTTCCCGTGGGGCATGCGATGAAGGATACTGCGATTACGGCTTGCAAATCGGCCAGACGGGCAAAGTCGTCACACCCGATCTCTATATCGCATGCGGAATCTCCGGGGCGATCCAGCATGTGGCCGGCATGTCCAATTCGAAAGTGATCGTTGCGATTAATAAAGACCCGGAGGCGCCGATTTTCCAGATTGCCGATTACGGCATCGTGGGCGATCTGTTCGAGATCGTTCCATTGCTGACGGCAGAGTTTAAAAAGAAAATCGCCAATTGATTTGAAGTGATCGATTATATAGATTACATACGGGGAGAGATTGCGATGTGGGCTGGGGTCCAACTTTTATTGTTTTTGATAGTAACGGGAACCGGGCTTTATTTCGCTGCCAAAGTCATCTATGCCCGCTACAGTTATATACGATTAGGCCAGCCTGCATCCGTCCCCTATACGATTAAAGAGCGGTTGAAGGCGTTTGCCGCTGAAATTTTCGGTCAAACGAAGCTGCTCAAAGACCGGAAAAGCGGATGGATGCATGTCATCATCTTCTATGGCTTCTTGATTGTGCAATTGGGCGCCATCGACTTGATTTATAAAGGCATAGCCGGAAAGCCTTTGCCCATTCCGGGGTATTCCGTTTTTTCGCTGCTGCAGGAAACGACGGTCGTTCTTATCCTGCTCGCCACGGGCTATGCCGGATACCGAAGGTATGTCGAGCGAATCAAACGGCTTAAGCGGGGCTGGAAGCCGAGTATCGTCATCTTTTTCATTTTCTTTCTGATGCTTTCCGTTATGTTGTCTCTAGCTTTGGAGCGCGCTATGCTGCGGCATGTTGAATTTTCCTGGGACGCTCCCCTGTCTTCTCTGATGGCCATTCCGTTTCACGGTATGTCAGCAACGGCGAACCATGTTTTGTTTCTTGCCTGTTGGTGGATGCATCTGCTGATCCTCCTTTCCTTTGCAATCTACGTCCCGCAATCGAAGCATTTTCATATTATTGCGGCGCCGATCAACATATGGTTCAAGCGAAGCGAACCGGTCGGAAAGCTGAAAAGCATCGATCTGGAAGATGAGAACGCCGAATCGTTCGGGGTAGCGAAAATTGAAGATTTTAGCCAAAAGCAAATGCTGGATTTTTATGCGTGCGTCGAATGCGGCCGATGCACCAACGTTTGTCCCGCGTCGAACACCGGAAAATCTCTTTCTCCGATGCATATGATTTCCAAGATGCGCGATCACTTAACGGAGAAGGGCCAACGCTTAACGTCGCAATCCCCTTGGGTGCCAAGCTTTGTAATGGGCTACGAAGGCGTGCATACGTTCCGCAACGGGAGTCCGCACGGCTCTTTCCCGGAGCGCGACGGAACCGATATTGCGCCTACGATGCATTTGCAGCAAGCGGGCTGGTCGGTTTCGGATCAATCTATCGAAGACGTCAACTTGATCGGCGACGTCATGAGCGAGCAAGAAATATGGGAATGCACCACATGCCGGAATTGCGAGGATCAATGTCCGGTCGGGAATGAACATGTCGACAAAATTATCGATCTGCGGCGGCAGCTTGTCCTTATGCAGGGCAGCATCCCTTCGGGCGGGCAGCGTGCGCTCCAAAATATTGAAAGACAAAGCAATCCGTGGGGGTTCAGCCAAAAGGACCGTTTTAAATGGAAGCACGATTTCGTGGATTTGCACGTCCCCACGGTCCAAGAAAATCCCGACTTTGAAATTGTTTATTTTATCGGCTCGATGGGCTCTTATGACGCCAGAAGCAATAAGGTGACCCGTTCGTTCGTCCAGCTGCTCAACAAAGCGCAGGTCAATTATGCCGTGCTCGGCGAAGAGGAGAAAAATTCCGGCGATACGCCACGCCGGCTGGGCAATGAGTTTTTGTTTCAGGAGCTCTGCAAGGAAAATATGGAAACGTTCAAGAAATATAACGTAAAAAAGATTGTGACGGCTTGTCCGCATACGTATAACACGTTGAAAAACGAATACCCGGAGTTTGGGCTCGAAGCGGAAGTGTATCATCATACGGAATTGCTGGATGCATTGATCAAAGAAGGAAAGTTAATTCCCAAACGCGAAGTCAGGGAGCGGATTACTTACCACGATTCCTGTTACTTGGGACGGTACAACCAGGTGTACGATCAACCGAGGGACATCTTAAGAGCGATCCCCGGCGTGGAATTGGTGGAAATGGAGCGAACCCGCGAGAACGGGATGTGCTGCGGAGCGGGCGGCGGTTTGATGTGGATGGAAGAGACGGCCGGCAAACGCATTAACGTGGCGAGAATCGAACAGGCGATGTCCGTTAACCCGACAACGGTCAGCAGCGCCTGCCCCTACTGTCTGACGATGATGAGCGACGGGGCGAAGGTGAAGGGCATCGAGGAGCAAGTAAAGGCGAAGGATATCGCGGAAATCTTAGCGGAATCCGTTTTGTGAAATGGACCTTCGCATCCTATGTATATAGGCGAGCGCCAAGACTTACAGGCTGTATGCTGTAGGTCTTTTTGCGTTGCGGCAATCTGTGATCATTACCCCGGGCCTCTGCGCCCAATAATAATGGAAAAGCACACGTATTGATAAAAAAAACACACCAATTCCCGAATCAATCTAAGTAAAATACAAGTAGTAAAAACAATAAACCAATGGGGGGAAATGATCCGGGGCGGTTAGAAAACTTAAAAATGTAAGCGTATTATTATCTGATTCTATTACTTATATAATTTGGAGGAGAAAGATGAAAAAAATAACTAGTGTCGTTGCAAGTGTATTACTCGTTGCGTTGCTCCTTACAGGATGCGGTACATCAAACCCGGCAAATACGGCAAACCAGGCAAATTCATCCGGCAATAGTCAGGCGGGCAATAAAAAGATCGGCGCCTTGTGGTCCACGACATCCATCCCGCCGGTACAGGTCATTATTAACAAAGCGGAACAAGACGCCAAGACAGCAGGGGCCGAGATTGTCAATATGGATGCCCAATTCGATCCCTTCACGCAGGCTACGCAAGCTAAAAATTTGCTGTCGCAGCGTGTTGGCGCCGTTCTTGTGAACGTCATAGATCCCGAGGGAATCGTTCCCAGCTTAAAGCAATTTCATGATGCGGGAATCCCCGTAATCATCGGGACGCTGCCGGTATCGAAGCAGGCAGATCCCTATATTACGTCGTTTGTAGGTCCGGACAACATCGCCGCCGGTAAGCTCGCAGGCGAGTTAATGGCCGAGGCCCTGGGGAGCGCCGGCGGTAATGTCGTGATCATTGAAGGTGCGCCGGGGATTACGGTACAGGATCGTACGGCCGGATTTAAAGAGGGCTTGCAAGGCAAGAACATCAACGTGCTGAATATTCAAACCTCGCAGTGGGACCGTGCCAAAGCTTTATCCATTATGCAGGACTTCTTATCCAAGTATCCGGATTTGAACGGTGTGTTCGTCCATAATGACGACATGGCGATGGGGGCTATTCAGGCGATTAAGCAGGCGGGAAAGACGGACCAAGTCAAAGTGATCGGGTTCGGTGGAACGAAAGAAGCGGTCAAAGCTCTCGAGCAAGGAGACATGTATGGAACGGTTACGGAAGATTTAGTCTGGACCGCTCAGAAAGAGATCGAAGTGGCTTTGGCTGCCATAGAGAAAAAACCGGTAGAAAAAGCGATTTATGTTCCGACAGGGAAGCTTACGAGAGCAAACTTAGCCGGTTACACCCCGACCTATTGACGGGCACCCGTCAGGGCTACATGCCTGAAAGAGCCGGTTGATTAAAATATGAATGGATTGCAGGTGTTCATCCATGGATGTATTAGAGATGAAAGGGATAAGCAAATCGTTTCCAGGCGTGAATGCTCTTCAGGACATCAATTTAATTGTCAAAAAAGGAGAGGTTCACGGTTTGCTGGGCGCTAACGGGGCCGGGAAGTCCACGTTAATGAAGGTATTGTCGGGCGTCATCCAGCCGGATGAGGGAGAGATCCTTTTTCAAGGAGAACGGGTAAGCTTTAGCTCTCCGCTGGCTGCTCAGCAGAAGGGAATCGCCATTATTCATCAGGAGCTTAGCCTTGTTCCGGCCTTGTCCATCGCCGAAAACATCTTCTTGGGGCGGTTATTCGGCAAGTCCCATAACATTGACTGGAAGCAGGTCAATCAACAAGCGGCCGTCCTGTTGAAGCAGATCGGTACTAATCTGAGTCCGAATACGATCGTGAGAAACCTGAGCGTGGCGCAAATGCAGCTGGTCGAAATTGCGAAAGCGCTGTCGTTTGAAGCCGACCTCATTATCATGGATGAACCGTCGGCCGTATTGAGCGGGCCCGAATTGTCCCAGCTGTTCGATACGATCAGCTCCTTAACGGCCAAAGGAGTGACCGTTATTTACATCTCCCATCGGCTGGAAGAAATTTTTACGATCTGTAACCGAATAACGATTATGCGCGATGGCCAGGTCGTAGAGACGAGGCTTGTCGCCGATACGGACAAAGATCAAATCATACGCGGAATCGTGGGCCGCGATCTGAATGAAGAATATCCCGCGCGCGAGTTTATCGAGCTTGGCGAAGAGATTTTATCGGTCAAAGGGTTAAGTTTAAAAAATAAGCTGCACGATATTTCCTTCGATGTAAAACGCGGAGAAATCGTAGGGTTGGCCGGGTTAGTCGGCTCGGGAAGAACGGAGATTGCCCGTTGTATTTTTGGCGCAGACCGCTATGATCAAGGTGAAATCAGGTATAAAGGGACCCGGGTCGATATCCAGAATCCGCGCAAAGCCATTGCACTCGGGATCGCCCTGGTTCCGGAAGATCGGAAGGACCATGGGTTAATTACAAAATTCCCGCTCCGGTTAAATTTCACGATGGCGGCGATCCGTAAAATCGTCAAGTGGGGATTTATCAAGTCAAAGGCGGAACGCCAAGCTTCCGAGAATCTCGTCACGCAGCTTAACATCAAGACGCCCTCGATCGAACAAATTGCGCTGAATCTTAGCGGCGGCAATCAACAGAAGGTTGTCGTGGCCAAATATTTATTTTCCGATGCGGATATTCTCATTCTGGACGAACCTACCCGTGGCGTGGATGTCGGGGCGCGGAGAGAAATCTACCTGGTTATCCGGGAACTCACCCGGAGGGGGAAGGCGGTTGTGCTCATTTCATCGGATTGGGAAGAGCTGATTGCCTTAAGCGATCGCCTGGTCGTTCTTCATGAAGGAAGAATTAAGGGGGAAATGTTTCAGTCCGAAGCGAGTGCCGAGAGCATCTTGCAGCATGCGCTTATTTAGAGAAAGGATGGATACAGTGGATACGGTTACAGCTGCGCAAAATCAGACCTCTGTCAGTCGGATTAAACAACGAATGGGATTAGCCGATTTCGGCCCGGTCCTGGCCCTGTGTCTGTTACTCGTCATCGGCTCGTTGTTATCCCCTGTGTTTTGGTCGAAAGGGAACATCATCAACGTACTGACTCAAATCTCTGTTCTGGGATTGGGCGCGCTCGGGATGACGTTTGTTGTAATTGCCGGTTTTTTTGACTTATCGATCGCCGGCATCTTATCGCTTAGCTGCGTGCTTGCGGTGGGGCTTCTTCCCGTCCTGGGTACGGTAGGGTCCGTTATCACGGTTATAGGCATAGCCGTTATCATTGGGATCATGAATGGTTCGATCCTTCGTCTCATCAAAGGCGACTTTGGAGCTTCGATTATGATAACCTTTGGTACGGGAACGATATTATCCGCCCTGGCTCTTATGTATACCAAAGGATTTACGCTTATGCTGCAAGAAGATCCGCTGTTTAAATGGTTTGGCTACGGGCAAGTGTTAGGTCTCCCTTCCCCTGTCATCCTGATGATCGTTTGCGCGGTCATCCTGCATGTGATTTTACAAAACACTTCCTTAGGCCGGTCTATCTATTTAACGGGAGCCAATCCGGAAGCCGCCCGTTTGTCCGGTATTCCTATTCATCGGATTCGGACGATTACATACATTGTAGCGGCCGTGTTAGTCGCGATCGGTGGTTTTATTCGAAGCTCGCAAACGGTCAGCGCATCTCCCGTAGCCGGAGTCGGCTTCGAATTAGATGTTATTGCGGCAGTTGCGATAGGCGGAACGAGCTTGGCCGGCGGCGAAGGAAACATCATTCGCACGATGATAGGCGTACTGTTAATCGGGGTACTCAGCAATCTTTTTGTTCTCGTCGGGTTAAGCAATTTTGACCAGATGATGGCGAAGGGGCTCATCATTATTGCGGCTCTCATTTTGGATAAGCGTAAAGAAACCAGGGGTATTCGCAGGAGGTAAAAGAAATGAGCGTCTTAAGAAACGTGTACGAACAAAAAGTATTGCTTATCTTAATCGGGATGTTTGTTATCGCCTCCTTCTGTGCGCCTTATTTTCTAACGTTCCAGAACATCAATAATTTAATTATGCAGATCAGTATTTACGGAATTATGGCGTTTGCGATGACGTTTGTCATTTTGATCAAGGAATTCGACCTGTCGATAGGTGCAGTGATGGCGTTTTCAGGCATATTTCTGGTGAAAATGTCATCCTATACAGGCATGATGGCCGCTATTTTGATCACGCTGCTGGCTGGCGCCTTGATCGGCTTGCTCTCGGGTCTGTTAGTCAGCGTGATGCGCCTGAACTCCTTTATCGTCACGTTATGCGCCATGTTTTTTTACAACGGTCTGGCTCTCAAAATATCGAGTGGAAAACCGATTATGACGCAGGATCCGATTTTAAACTGGCTTGGCAACGAGACAACGCTTTGGATTCCCAACCTCATTTGGATCTTTGTCATATTCTATGTGATTTCGGAATACGTACTTCGCAAAACCAAGTACGGACGTAATGTATATGCCGTGGGCGGAGATGTCAAAGTGGCGGAGCTAACGGGAATTGCTGTTCCGTTTTATAAGATTAGCGTTTTCGTTATTTCCGGTGTCTCTGCTTCCATGGGCGGCATTCTGCTCACCGGCATGTTGAATTCGGCCTCGCCGTTTGTGGGCGGAGCCGCTGCCTTAACGGTCATTTCCAGTGTCGTGATTGGCGGAACGAGCCTGGCCGGAGGAGAGGGAAGCGCCACTCGGGCCGTAATGGGGCTGTTTATACTAGGCATTCTGGATAACTCTCTGGCTTTGCTCAATGTGCAATCGTTCTATCAAGCCCTTCTCAAAGGTATTCTTTTGGTGGTCGTGATTGGCTGGGATTATTATGTTCGCAAGGCCCGGGTTGCCCATGCTGTATAAGTGAAATGAAATGCCCTAACTCCGTAACTTATCGGTGAGCTAGGGCATTTTCGCCGTATCCTTAAATATATCCGGCCTTCATATTCTGTTTTTTGTACTGCATAGGGGATAAGCCGGTCACTTTTTTGAACGTTTTGGAAAAATGCTTGACTTCAAAAAAACCGACTCTGGCGGCTACATGGCAAACCAGCTCGTCGCTTGAGGCAATCAGCTCCTTGGCTTTTTGTATGCGATAAGTGATGATGTACTTGATGATGCTGATGCCCAGCTCCTTCTTGAAAATTTGACTTAGATAGGAATTGCTTATATTTAAGTTGGATGCAATGAAATGGACCGTGATATCTTCCCTGTAGTGCTGATGTATAAATTCGATGGCCTGAAATACGATGGAGTTTTTAACCGTATTTTTGATGGATAGCTCCGCTTTAAGCAAATGAAGGGATTCGATAAATTCGGAGCATTTTTGTTCAATAGAAGAATAGTAAAGTTGGCTGGGGGCATTGCTGTCGGTTATTTTTTTATTGTATAAATCGCCGTACTTATCGCTTAACGTGGATAACAGGGATGTGTGGCAATAGTAGTAAAGATTGTAGTTGAGACTTGGCTTAATAATAGTCAGGAACAGTTTCTTGATCAGCTCGCTCAATTTAGGGTTGAACAGATCGTAATTGATCAGCTCCCTGATTTCACGGAGCATGTCATCAATATAGTGATAGTTGATTTCTTTACGCAAGGAATTCACGTACTCCTGGGTAATTAATTTAACGTCCCTGCAGAAAAAATTGTAAATTTTCAACCGGTCAAACGATTCGTAAGCGCTCCGGATATCCTCTATATTTTTGATATAACCGCTCATATATCGGAACGCTGTTTTGCAATTGGTTACATTGTTCAGCTTCGAGATAATATCAAGAAGCTTATACTGCTTGCCGGCCTGGCTAACGGAATCATAGTCATTGATCATGATGCACAATCGGGTCGGATTAATATAGAAAGCTTCGCCGCCTCCATATTCGTCGAGCACCTCCTGACATTCGTTTACAAATTCCTCTCCGACGAAGTAGTAAATATTTTTGTTCAAATCGTGATCCGCATATTCGATTTCCATCAAATTCCATAGATATAAATAATACCCGGAATTATTCAGGTTCAGACCGGCCTTTTTCTTATAATACAAAAACTCGCTGTTCGTGACTCCCCGCAATATATCGTTCAAATATTCGGTCTTTTCAAGCCTCTTAATCCTCGAATCCATGATCAGGTTAGAGTCTTCTTCTTCCCCGATATAATTAAATCGACAATGATAAGCCGGGCTTAAAGCATGGGTGAAAAACTGTTTGATTTGATTCATATAATGAATGTCTTTATGGGTCGTAACGGAGTAAGCGATTTCATTTTCCGATATGACATTAAAAATGAGCAGAATAGGGGAGATATTGAATACCGCTAAGTCATGGAAAAAATTTTGGATTTTATAGACGGGATGGGTGACTTGAAAAATGATCACATCGGCAGCGAGTTCCACCGCTTTTTCAGCACAAGCATCATAAGAATCGGCCCTATACGAGATGGTAAACCCGCTTGCGTTTGCAGTGCTGCAATCACGGAACATGCTCTTTAGATGATCTTCCGCATACAGGATGACTTTTGAAGCCATAACCTACCTCCGTATTGTAGTTAAATTCTGGATATAGTCATTATAATTTTAGGATGAGAACGTTGTCAAACCGAATCGTTTCGTGCAGATGAGGGCTGGCGGCCCCCGTCATAAACATGAAAATGCACACGTATTTCTAAAAAAAGCACACCCAATCCGCCGGACGAATCAGTAAAATCAATATATAAATTCATTTCATACAAAGAGAGGTGCCAGCATGTCACAGGGACTCGCAGATTTTTCATTGGATGCATTTTCGTTGAAAGGCAAGGTCGCCATGGTAACCGGCGCCAATCAGAACCTTGGCATGGCGTACGCGGTCGCCTTTGCCAAAGCAGGCGCGGATCTGTTCATCCCTCACTTTACGGATGACGTATCCGAGGTCAAGCGGCTTATCGAAGAAACCGGCCGGAAGGTCGCGTTTCTGCAAGGGGATTTGACCGACAAATCTTACATCGAGCGTGTAGTCCATTCCTGCATGGAGCAGTATGGGAAAATTGACATTCTCGTCAACAATGCCGGCGCCAGCATGTTCGGCGAGTTTCTGGACTATCCGGATGCGGCGTGGCAAAAAATTATGGATATTAATTTGAATGCCGTCTATTACTTGAGCCATCGGGTGGTGAAGGAGATGGTCAAGCAGAAATCGGGCAAGATTATCAATATTGCTTCGGCGCTCGCTTTTACCGCCGACAAAAAATGCCCGCCCTATACGACCAGCAAGCATGCCATTGTAGGGTTGACGAAAGTGTTTGCCAATGAAGCAGGCCCGTACAATATTCAAACGAACGCGATCGCCCCCGGCTTTTTGGCTACCGACGTCAATAAGGAATTGCACGAGGATAAAGCATACTATGACAAAATTACAAACCGTATTCCCAGTGAGCGCTGGGGTGTGCCTTCCGATCTGATGGGAACGGCTGTGTTCCTGGCAAGCCGCGCCTCGGATTACATCAACGGCTGGACCATTAACGTCGACGGCGGGTTTGCCACTACATTGTAAAAAGGAGATCAGCCTCTGTGAAAACGATTGCGGCAGTGAAAATAGGCAGCTTGAAAGACCCCAATGAAGCAACAAGAGGGCGCGTTCAGGTCATCGAAATTCCCGAGCAGGAGATGGGGGACGAGGATGTCAAAATCAAGGTCGCCTATTGTTCCATCTGCGGTTCCGATCCGCACCTGGTGGAAGGCATATTCGATTTGGAACCGCCGTTCGGGCTCGGTCATGAGGTTTCCGGCACCATCGTGGCCCTCGGGCCAAAAGCCGTTAAGAAAGGGCTGAAGGTCGGCGACAGGGTAGCGGGCAACTTCTTGAGATTTTGCGGCACCTGCTATTATTGCCTGAACGGGCAGGAGCAGTTTTGCGAACATATGATGGAGTATAACAGACCCGGCATGTCCGAATCGATCGTCTGGCATGAATCCCAGGTATGGAAAATTCCTGACGATGTTAGCTTGAAGGAAGCCTGCCTTCTGGAGCCTGTGTCGATTGCGGTAAGAATTGTGGACAAGGCGAACATGAAGGCGGGGCATCGCGTGGCCATTTCAGGCGGCGGCCCCATCGGTCTGCTGACCCTTCAACTGATCAAGAGGTTTGGCGCCACCTCCCTGACACTCATCGAGCCGATCCAGAACAGGCGGGACTTGGCCCTGGAATTTGGAGCCGAGCATGTGATCGACCCGGTAAACCAGGATGTCCGGGAGGAATCCAGGAAAATTACCGGAGGGCGAGGCTTCGATCTGGTTATTGAAGCTTCCGGTTCTCCCAGAGCCGCCAACGCGGCATGCGACATTGCGGCAAGAGGCGGCACCGTGCTCTATATCGCGATGTTCCCGAAGGACTATGAGATGCCGCTCAATCTGTACGACAAATGCTATTGGAACGAGCTTACGGTTTCGGGTATCTTCGTGGCTCCGTATGCGTTTCCCCGGGCCGTTCAGCTGCTGCCGAAGCTTGATTTGAAACCGTTTACGCAGAAAGTTTTCCCGTTGGCTCAGGGGGAAGAGGCATTCGCTGCCCATGTTAGCGGCAACTATACGAAGGTGCTTATCCAATGCAACGAAGATTAACGAGCTTGGCGATTGATCAATCTGCGATGTACAAAGGAGATCTCAATGATGAGTAATGTCGATTTGGAACTGGTTCAAAAACTGGAAGACAAGGCCGTCGAAATCAGAAAAAATCTGTGTACCTTTATTTACAGAATCGGCACCGCCGGTCATTTGGGCGGCGAATTGTCCATCGTGGACGTTGCCGTTGCCCTCTATTACAAATACATGAACTACGATCCGAAAAATCCGAAATGGGCAGAAAGAGACCGGCTCATTTTGAGTAAAGGCCACTGTGCCGAAGCGCTTTATACAATCTATTCCGATATGGGAATGTACACGATGGACTACATGGTCGAACATTTCGAATCGCTTGACACAGCGGTGTTCAGCATGCACCCTAACCGGAAATATATTGATGCCATCGAGGCCTCAACAGGCTCGCTGGGGCACGGTATGCCCCTCGCCACCGGCCTCGCGCTAGGCGCGAGAATGTCCAAGGCCAACTGGAGAACCTTCTGCATTATTGGCGACGGCGAGCTTCAGGAGGGCACGAACTGGGAAGCCTTCATGGCGGCCGGCCAATTTAAACTGGGCAATCTGGTAGCAATTATCGATAAGAACGACCTGCAAATGTCGGGTCCGACCAAGGATACCGTCAGCGTCGATCCTCTTGGAGATAAAATGCGGGCTTTCGGCTGGGATGTCATCGAAATCCAGGGCAACGACATGTATGAGGTATGCAGCGCGCTGGAGTCCCTGCCTCCGGCAGACCCCGTTACCCCGAGAAGGCCGATCTGCATTATTTCCACGACAACCAAGGGCGCGGGCGTTTCCTTCATGGAAAATGTCGTCGCGTGGCATGCAGGCTCGCTGAACAAAGCCAAGTGGGAAGAAGCCCTCGAATCCATCGAAAGCAAAAGGAAGGTGAGATAAGCTATGGCAGTGGAAATTAGTTTGAATTTTGATCAAATTTTGTCTTCGGCCAGAGAGGTTTATGGTTCAGAGTTGATGAAAATGGCCGATGAAGGGTTGGAGTTTGCCTTTCTTTGCTCCGATAACGTAGCTCCATCCTCGACTGTCGGCAAATTCATGAGCAAATATCCGGACCGCTGCTTTAATGTCGGGATCGCGGAAGCGAACCAGGTGGGCATATCGGCAGGATTGGCGTTATCGGGCAAAATTGTGTTTTCGCAAGTGTTCGGACCGTTCCTGCCTCTGAGAGCCGCAGACCAGATCCATGCGGATATCGCCTACAATGATGTGCCCGTCAGGCTCATTGGCACTCACGCGGGAGTCACATCCGGCGGCGGGCCCACCCACAATGCGATCGCCGACCTGTCCTTCTACAGGGCGGTGCCGAATTTGACCATTATTTGCCCCGCCGATGCCAACCAGTGCGCAAGAGTGGTCCGGGAATCGATGAGTTATCCGGGTCCCATGATTATCCGCATTGCCAGAGGCGCGGAACCGGACGTCTACCTGAATAACGATTATGAATTTCAAATCGGCAAGTCCATCACCGTTCAGGAAGGCAAAGATCTGACGCTGATCGGCACGGGCAGCAGCGTATACTGGTCGTTGATGGCGGCCAAAGAGCTGGAACAATCGGGGATCAAGGCGAGAGTCATCGACATGCACACGATCAAGCCGTTTGATACGGATGCGGTGCTCCGAGCCGCCTTGGAGACAGGCTGCGTCGTGACCGTCGAGGACCAGAGCATCAACGGAGGCCTTGGCGGCGCCGTGGCCGAGATTATTGCGGAGGCGGGCGTTGCCTGCAAGTTTAAGCGAATCGGCCTGCCCGACCAGTTTGCCGTTCTCGGCGAGCCCAACGAAGTGTACAAATATTACGGGATGGACCCTCAGGGGATCGCCCAGACCGTGAAAAGCTTGTTATAACGAAAGGCGTTGCGCAGCGGGTTATGCCGGCCATGTTTCCGAATCCGTGCAGCGGATGGAAGAAAGGATGGATCATGTATGGACAACGCAACTTCCCGGGTTGAGCTTGGAACGATCCTGTGCAAGTATTGCGAGCATATGATTGCAACGTTCGATTCCGAGAAAATAACTTTTTATTATTCCGACTGTCAAAGGCCCGATTGCTTGGAATCGCGGGTGAAGACGGACCGGCCAATGACGGAATGCTGACATCCGAACAATCGGACTGAAAAGTAGCAGGACCAAGGCGGGGGGCTCTATGGAGTCTCCCGTCTTGGTTTTATGAACAGTCCAGCGCTAATAATTTTGTTGTACAGTTCTAAAAATAATGCTAGTATAAGCTCATTGGAGGGTAAAGGTTTACCTTGCCAAATCGAATCCAGGGGAGGGTGAAAATGAAAGCTGTCGAGTTACCCGCCTGTGAGCATCGGGCATGAATTTTCGGGGATCGTTGTTGAAGCAGGCGAGAAGGTGAAACATATCAGGAAGGGGGATCGGGTGACCGTTCTGCCTTCCACCGCCATTACATGCGTCATATGCGCGTACTGTACAACGGGAAATTATATATTATGCAATGACCGCAGATCATTAGGCTCAGGTATAGACGGCGGCTTTACGAAATATGTCATGGCCCGAGAGGATATGATTTATAAAATTCCGGACCATGTCACGCTTGAAGAAGCGGCCCTAACCGAGCCGCTGGCCTGCGCCGTTCAAGCGACGGAAGAGTTGACGTCGATTCATGCGGGCGACACCGTGCTTTATTGACGTATGACGAATAGGGAATAGGCAGGGTGCGAATAAGCGCCAAAGAATTTCAGTGTTGATAAATATTGCCATATATGCTAAAATAAAAACCATAGATTAAGGAAAAGGCTTTCCCTAAAATGCAGACCAATTAGCGAGGTCAGACGGTAGTTAGAACGCATGAATGTGAGTAATATCCGGCGATACGGGCTGGATTTAAGGGAATTTATCGTAAAGCAGCTCCGCTTAGTTGGAATTAAATGCGCAAACCAGCAGAATTCAGGGTTAAACATTTTCCTTATATAGGCCTTACATAACCGATAACCTCCGGTCGATAGAGAAGGAGGATGCAACTTAGACAGGGAGAGGCGGCAGCCATGCAACAAATCCCTTTTGAAAGCGCTTCCGTTCCTCTGCGGCCACGTACCTGTAATGCCATAAAAACCGGAAGGGGTCAAACGATGAGTAACAAGGTTCGATGGGGAATTATCAGCACGGCCAAAATCGCGCAGGAGGAATTGCTTCCGGCTTTTCGGGATGCGGTCAACGCGGAGGTGACAGCAATCGCCAGCTCAAAGCCGAGCGCGAAAGAAATCGCTGCGCGATTCCAGATTGAGAACGTGTACGAGACGTACGACGCGCTGCTGGAAGATCCGAACATCGACGCGGTCTATATTCCGCTGCCGAACTCGCTCCACGCCGAGTGGGTGATCAAAGCCGCAGAGAAAGGCAAACACGTCTTATGCGAGAAGCCTGCCGCATTAACGGCCGAAGAGACGGCACATATGATCGAAGCTTGTCATCGGCACGGCGTTATTTTTATGGAAGCGTTCATGTACCAATTTCATCCGCAGCATCAACGGGTCCGGGAGATAATAGCTTCCGGCGAGCTCGGAGAACTCAAGACCATGAAGGTAAGCTTTTCGTTCTTCCTTGAGGGGCGGGAAAGCAACATTCGCACGAATCCGGAGCTGGGCGGAGGCTGTTTGTATGATGTGGGCTGCTACTGCGTGCACGCGATCCGGAATGTGCTGGGTACCGAGCCTGAGCGGGTGTTTGTATCGGCTAAGAAAGATAAGCCGGGCGGGGTGGATCTGTCGGCAGCCGGGTTCATGGAGTTGAAGAACGGGATGACGGCCTTGTTCGATGCCTCAATGGATCAGAAGCAGCGGCATCATTATGAAATTGTGGGCACCAAGGGATGCGTGAGGGTGAACCGGGCGTTTTTACCGCAATTAACGGACGGGGTATCCTCGATCACGGTGGAAACGGACGATGGGGCCTCGAGGGATGAAACGATCGCGGGCCATCAGTATGTGCTGCAAGTCGAGCATTTCTCGCAATGTGTGCTGGAAGGCTTGACGCCATTCTATACGCCGGCCAACACCATCCAGAATATGAAAGTGATTGACGCCTGCTATGAATCGATCGAGAGGGAAGCTTTCGTCACCGTCGATTAAAGTCTTGCTGCGAAGGAATGCGCAGGCTGCCGTATGCGCATAGAACTCCATCAAGGAGGTTGTAGACATCGAGAAAATTCATGGTATCCGAGTCAAAGATCATGCGCTGTTTATCGCGGTTACCTTCCTGTTCTGGTCTTCCCAGTATGTGTATTCGCCAATCTTATCCTCCTATCTGGAGCAGAAGGGGGCCGGTCATCTCTTGATCGGCTTGATTCTGGGCAGTTACGGCATTACCCAATTGCTTATCCGATTTCCACTGGGCATGATGTCGGATTATTTAAGCCGAAGGAAGCTGTTCGTTTCACTCGGTTTGGTTATGAGCATGCTGAGCTGCATGGGCTTATTAATGGGGGATTTCGGCTGGATCTTAGTGTCCAGACTTGTCTCGGGCGTATCCGCGTCGACTTGGGTCGTCTTTACGGTTCTGTATTCGGCTTATTTTGCAAGCGGGAACATAGCCAAAGCGATGTCCAACATACAGTTCGTTACCGTGGCTGCTCAGCTTCTGGGAATGAGCGCAAGCGCATTTCTCGTCAGCGGTTGGGGGTGGCACGCCCCCTTTTGGGTCGCACTCGCTTTCGCTATGCTAGGCGCGCTGCTTTCTCTGGGCATTAAGGATACGGAGCGCCAATCTTTCAAGAAACCTGTGGGTTGGGACGGATTGACCGCCGTTGTGAGAGAGCCGAACTTGTTGAAAGTATCCTTGCTCTCCACGATCTGCCACAGTACGTTGTTTATTACCATATTCGGGTTTACACCGCTGCAGGCATTCAAGATTGGCGGAACGGAAGAGGCCATCAGCATGCTGGTCGTTGCTTTTATGATTCCCCATGCAATCGCCACCTTCCTGTCGGGTCGACTGTTTATGAAACGATGGGGGAGCTGGACGACTTTGACGATCGGTTTTGCAGGCAGCGCCGTCTTTACGCTCGCCACCCCGTTTATTCATGATCTTGGCTTGCTGTGCTTGACCCAGGGGATCAACGGATTTGCGCAAGGACTGAGCTTTCCATTGTTGTTAAGCTTGGCGCTGCGAGGGATCAGCCAGGAGAAGCGCGGAACCGCTATGGGATTTTATCAGGCGTTCTACTCGCTCGGTATTTTCCTGGGACCTTTCCTTGCCGGATGGTTTAACGACGGCTCCGATTTAACCGGCGGCTTCCTGTTCTCAGCGGCGACAGGCTTGCTCGCGGCCTGTTTGACCGTGTACTGGAACCGTTCGGACAAATCGGCGAATGCTCATGCGAGGGACAGCAGAAGCGCAAGCGCAGCGGGAAGCGGATAAAATAAGGCAACTATTTATAGCTTTAGGTTAAAGGCTTTCCCCAAGTGTTATGCTATTAAAAAGGAATGAAGGAGGGTCGCCATGCTGGCGCAAAAAACAATTAAGCCGCTGTTCATAGGCGGTGAATGGGTTGAAACTTCCGAGCTGCATCCTATTTACAATAAATATACAGGTGAATTATTCGCACAAATTAGCAAGGCGGGAGAAGCGGAGAAGAATGCGGCGCTGGAAGCGGCGGAGCGGGCGTTCAGGCAATCCGACTTCGCTCCCGCCCAGAGATTTCAGGTTCTGATGAAGATGTATCATCTGCTGCTTGACCATCTGGAGGAATTCGCGGAGGCGATTGCCGCCGAAGGCGGTAAGCCGATTGTGGATGCCAGGACTGAGGTAAACCGGTCGGCGCTGATTTTCTTGTTGTCGGCAGAGGAAGCGATCAAAATTACCGGCGAGATGATTCCGGCTCAAGTGGCGCCCAATCTTAACATCGGCAAGCGGCTCATTTACACGATCAAAAAACCGATAGGCCTTGTTTGTGCGATAACGCCTTTCAACTTTCCCTTAAATCTGGTTGTCCACAAGGTCGCTCCGGCCTTGGCGGCAGGCAATCCCGTCATCATTAAACCGGCTTCAGATACCGCTTATTCCGCTCTGAAGCTGTGCGAGCTTCTGGAGAAAGCCGGCTTGCCGAAAGGTTTCGCAAGCTGTTTGGTGGGAAGCGGCTCCACCTTGGGCGATCAATTACTTACGGATCAACGGATCCATAAGTATACCTTTACCGGGTCTCCCGAAGTCGGGAAGCATATCCATCGAACGATCGGGATGCGAAGAGTGACGCTGGAGCTGGGGTCGAACTCCGCAACGATTGTCCACCAAGACGCCGATGTGGAAACGGCTGCGGCCAAGCTGGCTCGAATGTCCTTTGCGCATGCAGGCCAAATTTGTATCTCCGTACAACGCATCTACGTGCACAAAGAGATCGAACAAATTTTCATGGAGGCGTTTCTCAGATACACGGCAAGCCTCAAGGTCGGCGATCCGCTGGATCCTTCCACAATCGTTGGGCCTATGATCAGTGAGAAAGAAGCGATCCGCATTGAAGGGTGGGTGAACGAGGCCGTTGAACAAGGCGCGAAGATTTGGACCGGCGGCAGAAGAGAGAACAACGTGTATTACCCGACGGTTCTTACCGGCGCTACCAAGGGCATGAAGGTCGTCGATGAGGAGGTGTTCGCTCCCGTCGTATCGATTGCCACTTATGAGACGATCGAAGAAGCCGTCCGGCTGGTCAATGACTCCAAATACGGCTTGCAGGCCGGTGTATTTACCCAATCGGTTTCTCTTGCGCACACGATTCCTTATTTGCTTGAGGTCGGGGGAGTCATGATTAACGATACGAGCAGCTTCCGCGCCGATCAAATGCCTTACGGCGGAGTCAAAGAAAGCGGTATGGGCAAAGAGGGGCCGGCATTTGCCATCGAAGAGATGCTGGAAACCGTAACCGTAGCCGTGAATTTGGAAGAGCAGCTATAAACATCAAACCAAACAAATCAAAAGAAAGCGGTGGACAGCATGAAGCAAATTCGTTGCGCTGTATTGGGATTAGGTCGTTTAGGGTACTGGCATGCGGAAAACTTGGCGACAAAAATCAGGGGGGCACGGCTGCTGACCGTCATCGATCCGATTGCAGGCCGGGCGGAGCAGGTCGCGAGCGAGCTGGGGATTGAAAGCTATTCGATCGATCCGGACGACGCGTTTAACAATCCGGATATCGATGCGGTGGTCATTGTGACGCCTACTTCCACACATGCGGAGATGATCAAAAAAGCGGCTGCAAAGGGAAAACAAATTTTTGTGGAAAAGCCGATCACGCAAACGTTAGCGGAAGCGGACGAAGTGATTGAGGCGATTCGTAAAAACAACGTCGTCTGTCAGGTCGGATTTATGAGACGATTCGACCCCGCCTATCACGAAGCGAAGAAGAGAATCGCGAAGGGGGACATCGGCCAGCCGATTTACTTCAAAGGCTTAAGCCGGGACGGCAATGTGCCGCCGGCCTCGTTCATCAAGCACAGCGGAGGCATTTATTTGGACATTTCCATTCACGACTATGACATCGCCAGATATTTGATGAATGCGGATGTCGTCTCCGTTCAAGCAACGGGTCATGTCTTGATGCACGCCTTCTTGTCCGAATACGGAGATGTCGACCAGGCTCTGACAACGCTTCAATTCAGCAACGGAGCGGCTGGCGATATCGAAACGATGCGTATTGCGCCTTACGGCTACGACATCCGGGGAGAAATCGTCGGTACGGAAGGGGTTATCACAATCGGCTCGCTGCGCGAGCATAACATCCAAATTTTGAACCACCAAGGCAGCACATACGACATTATTCCTGATTTTCCAAGCAAGTTTAAAGATGCTTATTTGCTGGAGATGGCTCATTTTATTGAAAGTCTGATGAACGGAACGAAACCGGATTGTACCGAAGAAGACGGCAAGGCTGCACTTGCGATCGCGATCGCCGCAACGGATTCGTTCAAATCCGGGAAGCTTGTCCAGATCCAAACCGTCAACGCTTAATCCGGGTCTTCTTGAACCCCAATCCATATCAAGGAGTGTTGCAAGCATGCAAACGATACGATTAACGATGGCTCAGGCCTTGCTGAAGTACCTGGATAACCAGTATATCCGTGTCGATGGGACGGAACGCAAATTCGTCAAGGGTGTCTTCGGCATTTTCGGCCACGGGAATGTGACGGGAATAGGGGAAGCCCTCGAGAATGATCGGGGAAGTCTGACTTACTACCAAGGTAAAAACGAGCAGGGTATGGCCAATGCGGCAATCGCTTTTGCCAAACAAAACAATCGGACGGAAATTTTCGCTTGCACGTCGTCGATCGGACCCGGAGCGCTGAACATGGTGACGGCCGCAGGGACGGCAACCGTAAACCGCATTCCCGTCCTGCTGCTGCCTGGCGATATTTTCGCGTCCCGGCAGCCGGATCCGGTATTGCAGCAAATCGAAAATCCGAGCGATTACACCATATCGGCCAATGACGCCTTCAAGCCGGTGAGCAAGTATTGGGATCGCATAACCCGCCCCGAACAACTGATAACTGCGCTTACGAATGCGATGCGCGTGCTTACGGATCCGGTTGATACGGGAGCGGTAACGTTGGCGCTCCCGCAAGACGTACAGACCGAAGCCTACGATTACCCTGCCGCGTTCTTCAGGAAACGGGTTCATGATGTGGAGCGCGCAGCGCCGAATAAAGAAACCGTCGCACGGGCCGTTGAGCTGATCCGAGGCAAGAAGAAGCCGCTGATCATTGCCGGGGGAGGCGTTCATTATTCCCAGGCTGCCGAATCATTAAAGGCATTTGCGGAAGCGTTCCACATTCCGGTGGCGGAGACGCAAGCGGGGAAAAGCGCCTTGCCCTGGGATCACCCCTTGAATATCGGGGCGGTTGGCGTAACCGGCTCGCTTGCGGGAAACCTGCTGGCCAAGGAAGCCGATTTGATCATTGGGATCGGAACGCGTTTGGCGGATTTCCCAACCTCCTCCAAAACAGCGTTCCAAAACCCGGACGTCGATTTCTTATCCATTAACGTCAGCAAGTTTGATGCGTATAAAATGGATGCCAAGCGGATCGTTGCCGATGCGAAGGAAGCGCTTCCGGTTTTGGCGGAGGCCTTGAAGCAAGCGGGGTACCGGAGCGGTTATGAGGCCGGTCATATCGAGACTTTGAAGAAGCAGTGGGATGAGGAGGTCGACCGTTACTACAGCGCCGAGAACCCCGACGGATTAGCGCAAACGCGTGTATTGGGCGAAATCAACCGTTTCATCGATGAACAAGACATCATCATTTGCGCAGCCGGCAGCATGCCGGGGGACCTGCAGCGGTTGTGGAGAAGCAAAGTGCCTAAAACCTACCACATGGAATACGGTTTCTCGTGTATGGGTTACGAGGTGAGCGGGGCGTTAGGCGTTAAGATGGCGGAGCCGGACAAGGAAGTGTACGCGCTTGTTGGCGACGGCAGCTATTTGATGCTTCACTCCGAGCTGGTCACCTCTATTCAAGAAGGCTATAAAATCAATGTCCTGCTGCTCGACAATAACGGTTTCCAATGTATACACAATTTGCAACGGGGCCAAGGCAGCCAAGGATTCGGCAACGAATTCCGTTACCGTTCCAGGGAAACCGGCCGGCTGACCGGCGACTATGTGCAGATCGATTATGCCGGCCACGCGAGAAGCCAGGGCGCGGTTGGCTACACGGTACGCACGCTCGAACAATTGCACAGCGCACTGGCCGACGCGAAGCAGCAGCAGGTATCGACCTTGATCGATATCAAAGTGCTGCCGGGAACGTGCACGACCGGCTACGAATCGTGGTGGAGATTGGGCGTCGCGGAAGTATCGGAAAGCGAAGATGTCCAAGCGGCCTATCGGCAAATGCAAGACAAAGTCCAATCCGCGAGAGTGCTGTAAACCGTGGATCAAGCAGCTGAAGGAGGAAGCGAAATGAATGGAACCTTAACCCAGCTTCGTTTACAGGAGCTTGAAAGGTTGGCCTCCAAGACGAGGCAGTTGATTTTGGAAACGGTCCATCATGCCAATGCAGGGCATATCGGGGGACCGCTTTCGGTTACGGATATTTTGGTCAGCCTGTATTTTGAAGCGATGCATATCAACCCCGAGGATCACCTCGGACGCGACCGGGACCGCTTCGTATTGTCGAAGGGGCATTCGGCCATCGCCTTATACACCGTCCTGGCGTTGAGGGGCTACTTCCCGGTCGAGGAGCTCCCGACCTTTGACGAAATCGATTCCCGCCTTCAAGGGCACCCCGACATGAATTTGCTCCCGGGCCTGGATATGTCCACCGGCTCCCTCGGCCAAGGAATTTCCGCAGCGGTCGGCATGGCGCTGGGCGCCAAGCTGCAAGGCCAATCGTTCTATACGTATTGTGTGATCGGCGACGGCGAGGCCCAGGAAGGGCAAGTATGGGAAGCGGCCGATGTGGCAGCGAAGTATAAGCTGGACAACTTGATCGTCGTGATGGATTACAATAAGCTGCAGCAATATGGCTGGAAGGGCAGCGAAGGCGATTTGCGCGAGGCTCCCGTCCAGGACCCGCGACTGCGGTGGGAGGCGTTCGGCTGGCATGTGAGCGAGGTGGACGGCCATTCGATGGAACAACTGCTCGACGCCTTCTCGGACGCGAAAGCGGTGCAAGGTAAACCGGTTATCGTCATTGCGCATACGTTGAAGGGCCGAGGCGTCAGCTTTATGGAAAATAACTACGTCTGGCACGCGAAGGTACCGAACGCCGAGGAATTGAAGAAAGCCTTGCAACAATTACAAGGGGGGAGTCGCTGATGGCGGTTCAGTTGGGAAACGCGGTTGCGATGAGGGACGTCTTCGGAGATACGCTGGTCCGGCTTTCGCAAACCGATCCGCGAGTCTATGCATTGGACGGCGATTTGGCGACCTCAACCAAGATGGATAAAGTCGCCGAAGCCAACCCGTCCAAATTTCTCCAAATGGGGATAGCCGAGCAAAATATGGTCGGTGTGGCGGCAGGTCTCGCAACGGTGGGCCTGCAGCCTTGGGTTTGCTCGTTCGCCGCCTTTATTACCAAACGCGCTTTGGACCAAATCATGGTGACGGTCGCACAACCCAAGCTGGATGTCAAGATGATCGGTGCCTACAGCGGGCTTCTTACCGGATGTACCGGCAAAACCCATCAAGGTCTTGAGGATCTGGCGATTATGCGCAGCATTCCTAACATGGTAGTGCTTTCTCCGGCCGACGGGGTGGAGGTCAAGAAAATGATGGAGTTCGCCAACCAATACAACGGGCCTGTTTATATCCGGCTTGCCCGGGACCCGCTGCCGACGATTTTCGATGAAGTCTCCTATTCGTTTACGCTGGGAAAAGCGATCAAACTCAAAGACGGTGAAGACGCGACGATCATCTCAACCGGTACGCAAACGGTTCGTTCGCTGGAAGCCGCCCAGACGCTGGAAAGCCGGGGCATCCGGGTTACCGTGCTTCATATGCCTTCCGTGAAACCGATCGACCAGGCGGCCATCGTGGAGGCGGCCGAGCGGACCGGCGCCATCGTAACGACGGAGGAGCACACGATCTATGGAGGCCTTGGAAGCGCTGTTGCGGAAGTGCTGGTAGAAAATTGCCCCGTTCCGATGCTGCGGGTAGCCGTTCAGGATCGCAATTCCGAATCCGGTTCCAACGATGCGCTGCTGAAGAAATACAATATCGGACCGGAGAACATTGTCCATGCCGTAGAGCAAGTTTTACAACGAAAGGGGAAATGACGTTGAACTCATTGAACAATTTGATCGTACCCTCGTCTAAAGAGCCGGGCAGCAACGGGAACCGGCTTGTCGTCACACCTGAAAGCGCAGGCTGGAGTCACGTGGGATTCGAGGTATATACGTTAGCCGAAGGCCAGTCTTTGCACAAGGAAACCGGCGGGAACGAGCTGTGCGTCGTCCTATTAAGCGGGAAGGCGACGGTGGCTACGCAGAACAAAACCTGGGAGCATATCGGCCAGCGGATGAGCGTGTTCGAGCAAATGGCTCCTTATTCGGTCTATGTGCCGCCGGGCGACTCTGTGAGAATTGCTGCAGATACGGAGTTGGAGATAGCGATTTGTTCGGCCCCTGGCAAGGGAACATACGAAGCGAGATTGATATCGCCTGAAGATGTCGCCGTTGAAATGAGAGGGACGGGCGATATGGAGAGGCAAGTCAACAATATTTTACCCGAGAGTGCGCAGGCGGACAGTTTGCTGGTCGTCGAGGTGTTCACGCCGAACGGGAATTGGTCCAGCTACCCGCCGCATAAACACGATCAAAATAACTTGCCGGACGAAACCTATCTGGAAGAGTCGTACTACCACCGGATTAAACAGGAGGGCGGTTTTGCGATCCAGCGCGTTTATACGGACGACGGCTCCCTGAATGAGACGATGATTGTGAAGGACGGAGACGTGGTGCTCGTGCCGAGAGGCTACCATCCGGTCTCGGCGCCCCCGGGGTATGACCTGTATTATTTGAACACGATGGCAGGCCCGGTACGCACATGGAAGTTCCAGGATGATCCCGACCACGCATGGCTGAAATCGAAGTGACGGAGGGAACGCCATCATGGTAAACCGATCGTATAAGCTGGGCATTTGCCATTGGTCGCTGCCTATCGACGGGCCTTACGCTTGCAGGACCGCCTCCGAACTTGGGTTTGAGGGCATCCAGCTCGAAATTGGAAGCTACGAAAGAGGGTTTCCTGTATCGCGGAGAACGGTCCAACAAGCTTATCTGGGGCTGGCCGAGCAATATGGCATCGCTTTTCCGTCCATTGCCGTTCGCGTAACGGATGCGTACAGCATGACGCAGCCTCCCGACTCCGTCGACAGCGGGATCGTGAAGGAAGCCATCATGCGATCCATTGAGGCGGCGGAAGCGATGAACATTCCTACGGTCATGATCCCGAGCTTTCAAGTGAGCGATATCGTGAGCGAGCAGGATCTCATTCGCAGCGCGGAGATGCTGATCTCCGCCTGCGATTACGCTCAGCAGCGGGGCATTGCCGTGGCTACGGAAAATTTGCTGGCTGCGCAGATGATGTTCCGGTTGGCCGAAATCGTCAACCGGCCGAACTTGAAGCTTTATTTCGATACCCAAAATTACGCTTTGTTCCGGGGATATGACGCCCCCGCCATGCTGAAGGAGCTGGCTCCCCTGCTAGGTGATGAAATCCATGTGAAAGACGGAAAACACGGTAAAATCAGCTCGTCTCTGCTCGGAGAGGGCGATTCGGGATTTTACCGCAGCATGGAGGTATTAAAGGAGATCGGTTATACCGGCTGGATCATCCTGGAAAATTATTACGATCAATTGCCGCTGCGTTCGAAGCATGACGAACCGGAATCACTCATCAAAGAAGATATGCGCCTATTAATTAAAGCGCTTTCTTAATATGAAGGGGGAGTTTTGGAATGAAGAAGAATGTTTTGAAGAGCGTTTCGATGATGATCGTGCTGCTATCCGCCTTTATGACCGCTTGCAGTCAGCAGGCGGGAACCGGTGCGCCGGCCGGGCAAAACGCGGGCTCCAGTGAACCTGGCGCCAGCGCCGCAAAAAGTAAAAATGATGAAGTGGTCATCGGTTTCTCCGTCGGCACCATGAAGCAAGAGAGATGGCAGCGTGAAGTGAAAATGGCGCAAAAATATGCAGACGAGAAGGGATTCAAGCTGATTGTCCAGTCTTGTGAAGAAGATGCCGCGAAACAGGTACAGCAGGTTGAGGGCATGCTGACACAAGGGATTGACGCCCTGCTGATCTCGGCACAAGACTCGGAATCGTCCGGCGTTATTGTGGAAAAGGCGCATCAGGCCGGAGTGCCGGTAGTGGCCTATGACCGCTTGGTCCGTAACGGAGACCTGGATTATTATATTACGTTCGACAACGTCAAGGTAGGCGAGCTGCAAGCCAAGATGCTCGCGGACCGGTATCCGAAAGGCAATTACATTTGGGTGCTCGGCGGTCCGGAAGACAATAACGCGCATCTGTTGAAACAAGGGCAGGAAAGCGTGCTTAAACCTTATATGGACAAGGGCGACATTAAGATCGTCGTTCAGCAATGGGCGAAAGGCTGGAACCCGGAGGAGGCGCTGAAAATTGCAGAAAACGGCCTGACCAAGGCGAAGAACGACGTCGTTGCCGTTATTGCCTCCAACGACGGTACCGCAGGCGGTGTAGTCCAAGCGCTGGAATCGCAAGGCTTGGCGGGTAAAGTGGGCGTTTCCGGCCAAGATGCCGACATCGCCGCCCTTCAACGGATTGTGGAAGGCAAACAAACCGGCACCGTGTACAAGCCTACTCAAGTTCTGAACCAAACCGCGATGGATCTTGTCTACGCTTTGGCGGCAAAAGACGAAGCGAAAATCAAAGAGTTGAACAGCGGAAATTTCAAAAACGGTCACGTCGGAACGGTGGATAACGGTACTAAAAAAGTGACAAGTCTGCTCATGGACGTGCAGCTTGTAACCAAGGAGAATGTGGTAGACACGGTAATTAAAGACGGCTATCAAAAAATGGAAGACATCTATAAAAATATGCCGAAGGATCAATGGCCTAAAGCCCAATAGAGCATTATGCCGCTTTCGTAAAAGCTGGAGGGTGGGAAAGGGAGCGGGGCACCGCCGCTTCCTTTCTTTCCTGATCTATCCTTGGAAACTTAAACTCCGAATGGTCAAGAAGGTGATACTTTGAGCGAATATTTGTTGGAGATGAATCACATAACCAAAGAGTTTCCTGGCGTCAAGGCGCTCAATCAAGTGAACATACAAATTAAAGAGGGCGAGGTTCACGGTCTTTGCGGAGAGAACGGCGCTGGAAAATCGACGATTATTAAGATTCTTAGCGGCGTATACCCATACGGCACTTACGATGGGGAAATTGTAATCCGCAAGGAAGTGCAGCATTTTCAGCATACGGCCGATTCCGAGCGGGCAGGCATCGTATGTATCCATCAGGAGCTGGCTCTCGTCCAGGAGCTTTCCGTGCAAGAAAACATTTTTCTCGGCAACGAACCGACAAAGATGGGCGTCATTCAGTGGGATGAGCTTTACCGGAATACGACGGCGTTGTTGAAAGAGCTGGATTTAAAGATCAATCCTAATGAAAAAGTGAAGAACCTGGGTGTCGGACAGCAGCAGTTGGTCGAAATTGCCAAGGCGCTGTCGAAAAAAGCAAAAATTTTAATCCTTGACGAGCCGACCTCGGCATTGACGGAGCACGAGGTCGAGATTCTGATGAACATCATAAGGAAGCTTAAGGAAAATGGCGTAACCTGCATCTATATCTCCCATAAATTCAACGAAATTTTTGAAATTTGCGATTCTGTTTCCATTCTTCGGGATGGGACCTATGTCGGAACGAAAGACATTCATGAGCTTGACCGTGAATCGTTAATCTACATGATGGTCGGCAGAAAGCTCGATAAAATGTTTCCCCGCGAGCCTCATACGAGGAAAGAGCTTTCCCTTGAAGTGAAAAACTTCTCGGTATACGACGAGCAGAACCCCGGGCGGAAGCTTGTCGACCGTGTCAATCTTCAAGCTTACAAGGGCGAAATTCTCGGCATATCCGGCTTGATGGGCTCGGGAAGAACAGAGCTGGTATCCGGCATTTTCGGCGCATTCCCCGGGAAGAAGGAAGGGGAGGTATGGATTGATGGGGTTAAAGCGAGGATCGAGAGTCCCGTCGAAGCGACCGAATACGGCATCGCGCTTGTTTCCGAGGATCGGAAAAAATACGGTCTTGTGCTCGACATGAGCATAGCTGAGAATATCACCTTAGCCAGCTTGAATAAAATTTCGGCATTCGTCCTTCATCCCGATGATGAAATTCAGTATTCCCAAAAATACGTCTCCGCTTTAAACGTTAAGACATCCAGCGTCGAGACACAGGTTAAAAATCTCAGCGGGGGCAACCAGCAAAAAGTCGTCATCGGCAAATGGCTGATGACCGAGCCTAAAATTTTGATTCTCGATGAGCCCACGCGCGGCATCGACGTTGGGGCGAAGTTTGAAATTTATAAAATCATGAACGAGCTTGTAGAGGCGGGCGTTACCGTCATTATGATTTCATCGGACCTTGAAGAGGTGCTCGGCATTAGCGACCGGATCCTGGTTATGTGTGAAGGCAGAATCGAAGGCGAGCTCGACTATCGGGAGGCTACGCAAGAGAAAATTATGCATTATGCAACCGGAGGAGGTAGATGAAATGGAACATAAACTGGCCGCAGCTCCGGGCACTCCTGCAGGGCAGCTGACGAAAAAAATCGATATCCGTTCGTATGCGATGATTGCGGGATTAATTATTTTATGGATCATCTTTTCCGTATTAACGGACGGAACGTTCCTTAGCGCGCGCAACATTTCCAACCTGACCGTACAAATGTCGGTGGTCTCGATATTGGCTACCGGAATGGTGCTTATCATCGTAACCGGGAATATCGATCTTTCGGTCGGTTCTCTTGTCGGATTGGTCGGCGGGGTTGCGGCAGCTTTAATGGCCTGGGAAGGGTGGGGAACGGTTCCAACCCTATTCGCCGTGCTTCTTTTGGGCGTGATCGTCGGAGGCATCCAAGGCTTTGCGACTGTTTATCTGAATATTCCGTCTTTTATTGTCACGCTTGGCGGTATGATGGTGTTTAAAGGAATATTAATCGGCATAACGAAAGGGATTTCGATCGCGCCGATGAATCCGAGCTATAAAGTGCTGGGCGATCAATATGTAAATAGTTTGTTCGGCCTGATCTTGACGATCATGGCGATTGTTCTCCTAGTTTATTTTACGTTAAAGAAGAGAGGTACCAGGAAGAAAAACGGTCTGGAGCTGGAACCGGCCGGCAAATTGGCCGCCCGCTTGATTTTATTTACCGGTTTGATGGTCATTTTCTATCTCTCGATGCACTCTTACAAAGGCTATCCCATTCCCGTCCTCATCATGCTTGGACTCGTTCTGCTGTTCTCGTTCATTGCAGGCAGCACGAAGTTCGGGCGTTATATTTATGCCATCGGGGGCAATATGCAGGCGGCAAAATATTCCGGTATCCAAGTCAAAAAGATTGTGCTGCTCGTCTTTATGCTGAACGGCTTGGTAGCGGCCATCGCCGGTATCGTCTTATCCGCAAGGCTTAACGCCGGTGCTCCCAGCTCGGGTAATATGATGGAGCTTGACGCGATTGCCGCGGCAGTTATCGGCGGAACGAGTCTGATGGGCGGCCGGGGCAAGGTGGTGGGCGCTATCCTGGGGGCGCTCATTATGGCAAGCCTGGATAACGGCATGAGCCTGCTCAATATGGAAGCTTTTTGGCAGTATATTGTGAAAGGCCTTATTCTGGTATTGGCCGTATGCTTTGATGTCATGACGAAAAATAAGAGCGCGTAAGACGCGTGGAGGGACAGGTGTGGATATGCAGGGAGACATTCGTTGCGCGGCTATCGGGCTGGGCCGCTTAGGGTATTGGCACGCCGAAAATCTTCATACGAAAATCAAATCCGCCAAACTGGTCAAAGTGGCGTCCTCCCGGGCGGAGACGGCAGAAAGGGCGGCAAGGGAGCTCGGGGTCGAGGCATGGACGACGAATCCGGATGATGTGTTTACGGACCCGGATATCGACGCTGTGATCCTATCGACGCCTACCGATACCCATGCCCGATTTCTGAAAACAGCGGCCTTGCACGGCAAACATATTTTTGTGGAAAAGCCGATAGCGAAGTCTGTGGAAGAAGGCCGCGAGCTTGTTCGCTTGGTGGAAGAAACCGGCATTACCTGCCAAGTCGGGTTTATGAGGCGCTTTGATCCGGCCTACGCCGAGGCGAAGAAAAGAATCAATGCCGGCGATATCGGCCGGCCGATCTATTTTAAAGGCGTCAGCCGGGACCCCGTATCTCCGCCGGAGGCGTATATTAAACATAGCGGCGGCATCTTTCTCGATCTTGCCGTCCACGATTTTGACATGGCCCGATACTTAATGGGGTCTGAAGTGCGGTCCGTCAGGTCTATGGGAAGCATTCAGCTTCACGCCTTCATGGGCGAATACGGGGATGTCGATCAGGCGCTAACCTACCTAAACTTCGAATCGGGCGCGGCCGGCGATGTCGAATCGAGCCGGAACGCCGGCTACGGATACGACATCCGGGGCGAGGTGGTCGGGACGGAAGGCACGCTGCAGATCGGCTCCTTGAGGCATCACGATTTGCGCATTTTGGGACCCAAGGGAAGCAGCCACGATATTATTCCTGAGTTTGCGACAAAATTCAAGGATGCGTTTCTGCTGGAAATGACTCATTTTATCGATTGCCTTCGTCACGGACAAAAGCCTTCGTGTACGGCCATCGACGGACTTCGGGCCTTGGAAATTGCCCAAGCGGCTGCCGACGCCTTTCTCTCCAAGGAAGAAACGAGGGTGCTTTGAATTCCTCCATTGCATGATCAAAACCTTTGAAAGTATAATATAATAAAGGGAGTTAAACGTTTTCCTTGAATATATAGAAAATGAGGTTTGTGCAATGGGTATTAATATTTTCGACATTGCTAAGGAAGCCGAAGTATCCATCGCTACGGTATCGAAAGTTGTCAATAATACCGGCAGAATTAGTGATAAAACGAGAAAAAAAGTGTTGGAGATTATCGAAAAGCATAATTATACGCCGAATTCGCTCGCTACGGCTTTAACCGGAAAATTCAGCTATACGCTCGGATTGATCATTCCGAATTTGGCCAACCCTTTTTTTGGGGAAATCGCCAAAAGCGTCGAGGACCGCGCGAGGGAACTCGGTTTCAGCGTGATGATCTGCAGCACGGATTACGATGCGGACAGGGAAGCTTCCTATTTTACACTGCTGCAAAAAAAACGTGTGGACGGAGTCATTATCCTGTCGGGCTTTGAAGACCAGCAAACGATTACGAGAAATCTGGTCAAGCCGAATATGCCTGTTGCTCTGATCGCCCGGGATATTCCGACCATATCCATCAACTCCGTTTCGATCGATGATTTTGTCGGAGGCTATGAAGCAGCCAAACATCTCATAGGACTCGGCCATCGCAGAATGGGGCTTATTGTGGAAAATATCCGGTGCGCCAAGGAAAGGGTTCGCGGCTTCAATCAGGCTCTGGAGGAGCATGATCTGCAGCTTGATGAAAGCCTTGTCCTGCTTGGCGAGGCCACCGTTCCTAACGGGAAAAAGCTGGCTCTGCAGCTGCTGAGCGGGGAGGAACCGCCGACGGCTATATTTGCGACCAACGACCTTCTGGCCATCGGCACGATCCAGGCGGCGAACGAGCACGGACTGAAGGTGCCTCAGGATGTATCCGTGATCGGCTTTGACAACACGATGCTGGCCACGATTACGGACCCTCCGCTAACGACGATAGCTCAACCGATGGAACAGATGGGAAGGCAGATCGTCGATTTGCTTGTTCAGGAATTGAAGGGCGATGTGACGCATAAACAGCGGATTGTGCTGCTGCCGGAGCTTGTAGTGAGAAAGTCTACGGGTTTACGATAAGGGACGGGCCGTAAAATAGATGGAGAAGGTGGGAGGACGTTGTTTACAACGGTTCTTTTTGATTTGGACGGGACAATTGTCGATACGAATGAGCTGATTATCCGTTCCTTTATGCATGTTCTGAAAGACGCTCCCCATGCGGAAAGCTGCAGCCGGGAGTTTATCGCCCAAAGCATGGGGCTGCCATTAAGAGAGCAGCTCGAGGTCTATACAAAGTCAACAGAGGTAGAGCCTTATATAAAAGCTTACCGAGCGTATAACGAGACCCATCACGACCGTTTAGTGAAATCGTTTCCTCATGTGAAAGAGACGTTAGAAGCGCTGCACGAGGCAGGTATCCGGCTAGGCGTTGTGACAAGTAAAATAAAGAAAACGGCCGTGATGGGGTTACAAGCAACCGGACTGCTGCCCTATATGGATACGCTTGTTACGGAAGAAGACGTCCAAAGAGGGAAACCGGACCCGGAGCCGATTCGGAAGGCGCTTGCCTTGCTGGATGCCTCCCCGGAGCATACCTTGATGGTCGGCGACAGTCACTATGACATTTTGTCCGCCCGTGGCGCGGGAGTAGCTTCCGCCGCGGTCTCTTGGTCGCTCAAGGGAGAAGCGTACTTGAAAACTTTTTCTCCCGATTTTGTGATTCGGGATATGAGGGAACTGAAACGGATCGTTGGCGTCGAATAGTGTCCGGCAGTTTCCGAATAAATAAACGGAAGTATTGACACAAATGCGCAACCATGGTATTTTTTTCTTGTATAAATTTTGAGTTATTCATCTCACTATCGGTGCGAGGCGGCAGCACATTCGACTGGAAGCAGGTGCGCCGGAAAGCGTTGGACCGAAGAAGAAGCATTGCCATAACATATTCGGGAAGCCCGGCAGTCATGCTGGGCTTCTTGAGCAAACGCGTAGTGCTGCCCGCCGCGATTGGCCTGGACGTTCTGCAGCCTGAACATACCTGAGGAGGAAACAATGATGAAAGCGCTTGTACTGGAAGGTGCCAAAAATTTGATCCTGAGGCAAGTCGAAGATCCGAAGCCGGCGGAAGATGGCGTTCTGCTGAAAGTTATGGCGAATGGCGTATGCCGAAGCGATCATCACTTTTGGGAAAGCGGTCTCGTTCCCGTTAATATTCTCGGCCATGAATTTAGCGGCGTTGTGGAAGAGGTAGGCAGCAAAGTGACCCGGTTTAAGAAGGGCGATCGAGTCACGGTGCCGTTTTCCGGAAGCGAAGGCTCTTGTCCGCATTGTGTAAGCGGCCATTCCCATCTTTGCGATTCGCTCTTGATGCCCGGCTTAACGTATCAGGGCGGCTACGCCGAATATGTGGCGGTTCCTGTCGCTGACCGGAATATGATCCATTTGCCCGAAGAAATCAGTTTTGCCGAAGCATCGGCCCTGGGCTGCCGATTTATTACCGCTTTCCACGGCATCGTGGACCGGGTTCAGGTGCTTCCCGGCGAGTGGGTTGTTGTTTACGGCTGCGGAGGGGTAGGTCTATCGGCGGTCAATATCGCCTCCGCTATGGGGGCGAATGTGATCGGCGTGGACATCAACGATGCCAACCTCGATTTGGCGAAGCAAATGGGAGCCGCTTACACGGTCAACAGCAGGACGACCGATCCGATTGCAGCCGTCAACGAAATGACACAAGGCGGAGCGGATGTGTCGGTAGACGCGCTCGGGCTGTCGCAGACGGCGGTTAGCGCGATCAGAAGCTTGCGCAAGCGCGGCCGGCATCTTCAAATCGGCATGACGTCGAAGCAGGATGCGGGGGCCATCGCGATTCCGGTCGATGAGATGATCCTGAAAGAACTTTCTTTCATTACGAGCTTCGGCATGCCGGCGCATCGCTATCATGCTGTACTGCCCCTCGTATCCAACGGGAAATTGACGCCGGGGAAAATGGTGACGCGAGAAGTTTCGCTTTCCGAGGTGAACGGCATATTCGAGGAAATGAGCAGCTTTACAAATACGGGAACGTATGTCGTCACCAAGTTCGGGTAAAGCGGCGTTGGCCGGCAGCTGCCGGTATAGTCGTGTTGGCGGGCGCCGGCAATGCAGGTCAAACTCGGCGAGTTGTGAGCAATAAAGGAAGATTTTCTGCTATTCCGTGTGTACTTAATGAAATTACAACCTGAATTAAATATTTTATTCGAGATTATCGTTAAATATAACGACATAAATAAGAAGAATAGTGTATAATAAATAGGAATAACATGTTATTGAAAAGGCGAATGCCAGCTTGGCTGCCGAGCTAATCCGACTTCATGAAAGAAAGGATGGATCATGCATGGAAAACTCCTCGATTAGCGTAGACCTGGGTGTAATCTTGTGTAAGCATTGCGCTGAAATTATTGGCACGTTCGATTCCGAGAAGGTGACTACGTATTATTCGGATTGCCAGGAGCCGGACTGCTTGGAAACGAGAAAGAACACCAATAACCAACAATGAAAGCTATCGGGAAAGCTCTGCAACATGATCAAACCTAACGGGATTTGAAGCTCTCGCGGGTGTATGGCGGGGGCTTCTTTATTTATATCTGTGCGCTCGTATAAAGCGCTTGGCAAACCATCCGCGATATGAGATAGTATCATGTAACCGGAAGAAGGGGATGGGGTAATGAACGTTCAATATTTCGCGGATATTCTTGATAAGGTGCGGATCCATAAACCGCTCGTGCACAATATTACGAATGTAGTCGTAACGAATTTCACGGCGAACGGCCTGCTGGCCTTAGGAGCATCGCCGGTTATGGCATATGCTCACGAAGAGGTTGCAGAGATGGCGCAAATCGCCGGCGCCCTCGTCTTGAATATAGGCACGCTGGACGACCGTATCGTTCACGCCATGCGGATCGCGGGGCAATCGGCGAACGCGCATGGCGTTCCGATTGTTTTCGATCCGGTGGGAGCCGGGGCGACGGCATATCGCACGGAAACGGCCCGTTCGCTCATGAAGGAGCTGCGGATCTCGGTACTTCGAGGCAATGCTGCGGAAGTGGCTAACGTCGTCGGGAAATCGTGGAGCATTAAAGGCGTGGACGATGCAGGCAGTGCGGCCGGGGAAGTGCCTGCGCTTGTCCGGCAAGCGGCGCGGGCGATGAGCTGTGTCGTCATCGTCACAGGCCGTGACGATTATGTGAGCGACGGCGAGGCGACGTATCGGGTGAGCAATGGTACGCCGCTGCTGACCCAAGTGACCGGAACAGGCTGCTTGCTGACTTCGGTGGTCGGCGCCTTCCTTGCGGTGGAGAACGATCAAGCGGCTGCTGCTGTGGCGGCATTGGCTTATTATGGGGTTGCCGCAGAGCGAGCGGTCCAGATCGCCGGCTCCGACAATCCGGGCAGTTTTCAGATCGAATTGCTGAATCAGCTGCACAAGACGGATGGCGAAGTTGTACGTCGGCAGGCGAAAATAACTCGCGTGGAGTAAGCGACCGGAACAACTTCTCAATGAATTTCAAGATTTTGGATTATTGACTTGCGAATAGCAGTTTTGTATGATGAAATCACGCTTAATTTCCGGTTTACACGAAACCGGAAAGCGGGGGAACCAATGAAATTGGGGCGAATCATTCCATGTAGGGAACCATCTTTCCCGAGCCCGACAGCTAACCTCGTCAGCAGTAGATGGGTCAAATTGTGTATGTATGCAGACTTGCATCGTTGACCCGTGAATCCGGGTCTTTTTGTGCTCCAGACCCGTCGCAGTCCAGGACGATAAGCGCTAGATGATAGCGCATCCTGGCTGGATTCGGGTCTTTTTTGTTTTTATGATAACATCATAGCTTAAGTAAGGAGGATCATGATGCTCCAGCGAATTACTTCTTCCCACCTGCAAGAACTGACAGATGTTCAAAAAGAATACCTGCGAAACCATTGGATACCACAAGAAGGCGAATATATAGCTATGGGTGACCACGAAGAGATGATTTATTACTTGAACGGGGTCGAGAAGCATAAAGCGCTTCCATTATTAACGATCGGACAAATGTTAAGCTACTTAAATAAACATGACCATTCCGTCCGTATTCAACATGTTTCCGGAGAATGGGTCGTGCAGACCTCTATGATTGAAACGAAGGCTATTGAATTAAGTCATGCTTTATGGGAAGCGTTTAAATCGGTTTTGGACAAGAACACAACACGATGATGTTGTGTTCTTGTTTGTATGAGACCTGAAACCGTCGATTTTTTTTCGCGTATTGCTAAGGAAACAAGATGAGGTGAGTAATGGAACAGATATTATTGGAGTTTATTGGCTATTTCAAACAATTATCGTACATAGGCGTCGTTTTGGCGCTGACGTTCGAGTTTGTTCCGGCAGAGCTGGTTCTTCCCCTCGTCGGTTATTGGGTCTATGAAGGGGATATGAACTTGGGGCTGGCTATTCTGGCAGGGACAGTCGGAGGGGTAACAGGACCCTTGACTCTATACGCATTAGGAAAGTATGGGGGGAGGCCGGTGATAATAAAGTTTGGCAAGTTCTTTTTTATACGGACGAAAGAGATCGATAAGGCCGAACGATTTTTCCATAAGTATGGGGCGGGCGTAGCTTTTCTGGGCCGGTTTATCCCGGGGGTTCGGACCGCTGTTTCGCTTCCGTGCGGCATGGCCAGAATGAGTGTCTGGAAGTTCTCGTTATTTACGTTTTGTGCCATGCTGCCTATAACGAGTTTATACGTTTATCTTGGGTACAAGCTTGGTCCCAATTGGCACGAGGTCGGGGAGCTGGCGAAGGGGTATTTGTTCCCGGTTGCCGCCGTGATTGTGGCCGGTCTTCTCGTTTATTCAGCTGTGAAATTATTCAATCGCAATAAAGAAAGAACGACGTAGGAGACGAAAGACGGTGTGGTTTTTGAATGGTAAAATTTTAACGGGCATGGAGGATGCGGATGGTTCATGTCGAATATGTGAGTAATTATTTTACCTTCACGGAACTGAGATGGTGCCCATGTTAGAACATATAAAAGATAAGACAAGTGATTACCTGCTGACATTAATTCAAATCATGCCTGATATCATTGTTTTTAAAGACGGTAAAGGGGCATGGGTTGAAGCGAATGATGCTGCGCTGCAGTTATTTGAGTTAGACCGTGACGCGTATAAGGGGAAAACAAATCTTGATTTTCAACGTTCTAAGCCGCATATGGAAGAGTTTTTTCATACATGCGAAGAAACCGACAATGAAGCCTGGAGACGAGGCAAAACGATTCATTTTGAAGAAAAATTCAAGCGTTCCGACGGCTCGACCGTAATTATCGAGTTTATTAAAGAACCTGTTATGGCCGAGGATGGTCGGCGGGAGTGGTTAATTGTTGTCGGCCGCGACATTACTGAACGAAAGTTAATTCAAGATCATTTGAACGAGCAAAATGTGGTTCTGGAAATGGTTGCCAAAGGCAGGCCGCTACAAGATATTTTAGGTCACATTATTGAATTTGTAGAGAAGCAAACAGAGGCTGTTTGTTCCATTCTGCTGCTTGATAACGATTTATTAAAACATGGAATGGCTCCCCGTCTTCCGGCTTCTTTCTTGCGGGCTGTAGACGGCATACGAATTGGACCGGACATGGGTTCTTGCGGAACCGCCGCCTATTATAACAAAAATATTATTGTATCTGACATTGAGAATGATCCGTTATGGCGGGATTTCCGCGAGATTGCGCTGGATCACGGGTTTCGGGCTTGCTGGTCTGTCCCCTTTACGGATAAAGACAATCAGGTGATCGGAACATTCGCTATCTATTACAAGACTCGAAAATCTCCCGAAACCAGGGAACTCCAAATGATCGAGCGTTCCGCTTATTTAATAGGGCTGGTAATCGAACGTAATAAAGCGGAAGAAACCATTCGAAAATTGGCATTTTTCGATTCCTTAACTGAACTCCCCAACCGTAAATCGTTTCAACATATCCTTGAAAAGACGATGGCCGAAGCCAAACAAAAAAATCAATTGTTTGCCGTGCTTTATCTGGATTTGGATGGATTCAAATTCATTAATGACTCGATGGGTCATTCCGTCGGCGATCTTCTTCTGCAGCGTGTGTCCCAGCGCTTACAAGATCTTGTATCGAATAAAGGGATTGTTTCACGTCAAGGCGGTGACGAATTCACCATCCTACTGCCAAATACGTCAAAAGCGGAAACGGAAGCTTACTGCCAGAAGATTATGGAGGCATTGAATGCACCCTTCCGTATTCAAGATCATGATCTGTATATTTCAACAAGCATTGGGATCAGCATGTTCCCGTTTGATGGAGAAACGATAGAAGCATTGGTAAAAAATGCGGATATGGCGATGTATCATGCGAAGAGGCAGGGCAGAAATCACGGAATGCCTCGCCATGAAGCTTGACCGAGCCGCAAAAACATGAAGAAGCCCCTCTTCGGATGGGGCTTCTTCATGTTTTTGGGCTGAGATGTGTAAATATAAATATTGACAATTCATTGATAACGCTTTAATATACATGTATACAAGACGTTATACATGTATACAAGTGCTCCGCGAGGAGCAGCAATCAACCGACACTTCTACATATCGTAAAACTTTCAGAGGAGGGATTGTTATGCAAGTGCATGATCAATGGGATGTCATTGTGGTTGGCGGGGGAACGGCGGGGGCGCCGGCAGCTATTGCGGCAGCTAGAAACGGGGCCAAAGTACTTGTGGTCGAAAAGAATGGTTACCTGGGCGGGGCTTCAACTTCTGCACTGGTGTCGCCGTATGCGAACCATTATGACGCTCATGGCGAACCGACGATAGCCGGTCTTTTTAAAGAAATACTTGACTCCTTAAAGGAAATGGGAGCATGCCATGGTCCTATCCGCCCCAAGGAAGGGAACCCGCCTTGGGGGAAAAATCCCGTGATTACGCCTTTCGATGATGAATACCTGAAATTTGTGTTAACGAAGATGGCCAAAGATGCCGGAGTGAGCTTTTTATACCATACCTTGTTGAAGGATGTATGGGTTGAGGATGGCGTAGTGAAAGGCATTACGGTGTTTAACAAATCCGGCGCTCATACTTTATTCAGTAAAGTCATTGTCGACTGCACCGGGGACGCCGACGTCGCTGTGAAAGCGGGCGCCAAAACGGTAAAAGGCCGGGAAAGAGACGGGGAAAAAATGCCCGTCACCGTGTACTGCCGAGTCGGTAACGTGAATGTCGACCGGGTCGAAGAAGAAATCAAGAGAAACCGGGACAATTTCAGATGGTACGCGATAGGCAGTGCGGAAGGAGAGCTTCCTGCCGGCAGCCAGCGTAAACAGCTGTTTTGTTCAGGATTTTGGCAGGAAATAGCTGCGGCTAAAGAAAACGGCGAATATAACATAGGCAGAGAAACCTTGAATTTGTTTACAAACGTAAGGGAAGGCGAAGTTACCGTTAATGCTACCCGCGTTAATTTCATAGATGGGACCAATGCGTCTGAAGTTACAGCTGCAGAGGTGGAGCTGCGATACCAGACGATGTCGGTTGTAGATTTCTTAAGAAAACGAGTGCCTGGTTTTGAAAAGTCATTCCTCATCAAGACGGCCAACGAAGCAGGCATTAGGGAAACCCATAGAATCATCGGCGAATATATACTCACGCAGGAGGATGTCGTGAAGGGTACAAGGTTTGATGATGTCGTGGCGCGCGGTGGATATGCTATCGATATTCATAATCCCGGAGATTCGAAGAGCACCTGGATCCAGGTTGACGATAGCTACGATGTACCCTATCGCGCGTTATTGCCTGTTGAACTGGAAGGCTTGCTGGTCGCCGGCCGTTGTATTTCCGCTACGCATGAAGCGGCTGCTGCCGTCCGAGCGATGCCATCCTGCGTGGCAATCGGCGAGGCTGCAGGAACTGCGGCTGCTCTCGCCACGACGAAAGGGCTTACTCCGAAAACAATCGATGTCCAGGAATTAAAACAGGTGCTAACTCAAAATGGCGTTTTACTTGCTTGATGCCGGCTGCTCTTATTCATCACGTTCATCTCCTATGATGGAGATCATCTTCGATCGGGCTGCTGACCAAGGTCAGCAGCCGTTCTTTATTATTGGGGATAACGATCGGCGGGGCTTTGTTCATCATCTGAGAACGCATCAAAAAGGGACCCTCGAGTTTTTCTCGACGATCCCTTGCTGAAGGTGCTTTGTTGTCTTTTTCAAACGGGACGATTTGCCTGCTGAATTAGAACATCGCTTTCAATATTTCCTTGGTCGTTGTGAAATGCTGACGTAAAATTTGAACCGCCAATTCGTTATCGCCTTGCTTGAGATGAGTCAGAATCTGGGAGTGGTCATCCTCCAGGTTTTGGGCCAGCTTGTAGTTTGTTTTGGAGTACAGGCTGTACCGGGATATGGTGTCCTGAAGCGAATCGACAAACTGCTTTAATTTGTTATTTTGTAAGGCGGAAATGATGGTGAGATGAAATTCCGAATTGGTTTTATGAAGCTCCTGCAAGTTTTCCTTTTCAAGGTGGACCTTCGCCATTGTAACGCAATTTTCCAGCTGTTGGATAATTGCGCTGTCGTCTGCTGTAATTTTGCGGAGGGCCTCCGCTTCCACGATCAAGCGTATGTCATAGATTTCTTCGATTTCCTGAATCGTCGGGATCGATACAATCACTTTACGGCCTGAAAGTACGGAAACCAGATTTTCGTTTTCCAAGCTGCGAAGGGCTTCCCGAACCGGGGTACGGCTCACCGATAATTTGTTAGCAATCAGATTCTCGCTCAGCAGCTGTCCGGGCTTTAAATTTCCGTTCAGTATCGCCTTCTTTAAGGTTTGATATACAACTTCTCGCAAAGGCAGGTAGGCAGGGAAGTCTTCAAGCGCTTCCAGCATGATTTCTTCTTGTAGAACCATTTCGTTCATTCCTTTGGTCTTTATAATAATTTCATTACTCAAATTCTAGTCGTATACTTGTATACATAGATTATAAACCAGAATCTGAAGTTAATCAATAGCCATCAGCAGGAATTCGTTGCATCGTGGCTAAATGGTTAGGGGGCTGCAGGCGAATTGCGATTGGATACGGCTGCTTAATGGGCGGAAATGAGTTGTGCTGAAGTCGGTTGATGGAAAATATCGCATAAAAACTGGGATATTTGTAGATAAATATATATCTTTCCACATTTAGTTTTCAGGCCTTGACAATGGTATTCACTTGGTATACTATTGTGACAACGCTTACATAAGTCAGAATGCTTGAAAAAAATAAGGCGGGATGGAGGAGCTCAACATGCCGGTTAGGTAGAATTGCCATCGAACGGAAGCTGGCCGATGCCGTCAATGTGGAAGCAAAAAAACTGAATAAAGGGGTGTGGTCCAAATGAAAAAGATGGGTCGTACTGTGTTAGGCTTAGGGCTTATTGCGTTAACTCTCAACGGTTGCAGCCAACCGTCCAGTGCGGGTGTGTCCGGGACAAAGGGAAGCGATAACCTCATCATCGGCTTCTCACAACACCGCATTGCCGGAAGCGATTGGTATAAGATGCTGATTGAAGGGGCCAAAGCTCAAGCCGAGAAACAGGGTGTGACGATCTTAGTAACAGACGCTGGAGGAGATGCAGTCCAACAGAACTCGGATATTCAGAACATGATGAGCAGAGGCGCTAAGGGCATTGTAGTGAATGCGCTTGATCCTCGAGGTATAGCCAATACCGTCAATGAACTGGAGAAAGAGGGCATCCCTCTCGTTGCGGTCAACACCCGTCTTAGCCCAGAGCTTGAGAAGAAGTCATACTGTTTCGTAGCGGAAGATCAGCTGGACACCGCTGCCTCGGCAGGTAAAGAGTTAGCGAGAAAAATCGCGCAGAAATACAGTAAAGACGAGAAGGTCAAACTGGCCGTCATTGGCGGCTACTCCGGCGAAAGTACGACGGCATTACGGCAAGAGGGCTTCCTCAAAGGCTTCAATGGCTACTTCGAAGCGAACCCGGGCTACAAAATTGAAATCCTTCCTATCCGCTATGGCGAATGGCTGCCGGACAAAGCTCGCGTGCCGGTTCAACAAATCGCCACGGCGAACCCCGATTTGAAAGCGGTATTCAGCATGAGTGACGTTATGCACGCCGGCATTGAGCAAGGCTTGCGGGAAGCCGGCGTTCTAGACAAAGTGATTATAGTCTCCTACGATGGCGCTATGGCTCTTGCCAAGAAGATGATGGACGAACCGAATGGTCCTCTCCAAGCGACTGTGTCGAACTCGCCGTACCTGCAAGGTGCAACGGCCGTTCAGATGGCGATAGACGTGGTCAAGGGGAACAAGACGAGCTGTCCGGGCGGAGCCAGATACACGGAAAACGTCCTTATCACCCCAGAAAACGCCAAACAGTTCTACGACCCCAACATCAGCTACTACTATTCCAAAGAATCTCTCACCAAACTTCAATAAAAGTATCCCGAACGGGAACATACATGCAGGATGCAGGAAAAGCCATATGACGAACGGTTAACAAGCGCAGTTTACCGGTGAGGTCGAGAAGGCATAAGACGACAGGCAGAGGATCAATGACTTCGAACGCCGGACGCTCGCTGGACGACGGTGAGCCTGCCGATCATGTGTCAGGCTTCCTTCGTCGAAGCGAGCACTCTCACAGATGTGAAAGGAGGCAGCGTCAAATGGTCGAACAAGAAGAGTTGGCTCTCTCCCTTCGAGGGCTCTGTAAGTCATACTCCGGTATCCAGGTGCTGCACCGTATTAACCTGGATATTCGCCGGGGTGAAATCCACTGTCTGGCCGGCCAAAACGGCGCGGGGAAATCTACGATCATCCGTGCGGTGTCCGGAGTGGAAAGGCCTGATAGCGGCACGATTGAGCTGGAGGGCAGACCTGTACGGTTCAACAATCCGCACGACAGTCAACGCGAGGGGATCTTCACTATTTATCAGGAGCTCAGCCTCGTACCGGGCCTCTCGATCGCTGAAAACATTTTTCTCAGCGACTTACCGCGTGGCGCCGGCGGAGTCTTGAATTGGCGAACGATGCGGGAGCGTGCCCGCGAGGCGCTTGAGTGGCTCGGCATCAACATCGATGTGAATCAGCCGGTCAGCTCGTTAACCACCGCCCAACAGCAGGGCGTTGAACTCGCCAAGGTGCTGCATGTGGCAAAAACGCTCCACGGTCGCCCTCCAATCATACTTTTGGATGAACCGACAGCCACCCTGCCTGCGCAGGACGTTAAACGTCTGCTCCAGGTGCTGAAAAGCCTTCAGAAACAGGGTGTGACATTCATCTATATTTCTCATCGAATGGACGAGGTTTTTGAAATCTGTCAGCGGATCACCGTATTGCGCGACGGCCGCAAGGTGGGAACGTACGAGGTTGATCAAACGACGCCGGCGGACATCGTCCGGGCGATGATCGGGAGAAACCTCGGGGGCTCGCTCTTGGGAGAATCGTTGGGGGGAGGCGAGAAGCCCCGTTACGGACTAGGAGGCGATCCCGGGCATGTCGCACTTTCCGTCGAGAACCTCCATGATGGCTCCGTTCTCCACGATATAAGCTTCAAGCTTCACCGTGGCGAGGTGCTCGGCGTGGCGGGTTTGGTGGGAAGCGGACAGTCGGAGTTGGCCGCTTGCCTGTTCGGCGCACGCGAACGGATAAGCGGAAAGATCACGATCAACGGTCGGCCGACGAAGCTCCGAAGTCCAAGCGAGGCCATCCGCGCAGGGATCGGACTTCTTCCGCAAAGCCGCAAAACCGAGGGCCTTGTGTTGAATATGTCAGTAACTGAGAATGTGACGATGGCCAGTTTATCCGATGTGAGCCGCTATTCGGTGATTAACCGCAACCGGGAGGAGCAGAGCGCTCGGGAACTGGGCCTATCGCTGAACATAAAGATGAGGGGTCCGGATCAAAAAGTCGTGAATCTTAGCGGCGGTAACCAGCAGAAAGTGGTGCTTGCCAAATGGTTGGCCAGCCAAACGAAAATATTGATCTTTGACGAGCCTACACGCGGCATTGATGTCGGGGCCAAAGAGGAGATCTACAAGTTGATCGGGGAGTTCGTGCGTGAGGGAGGATCCGTGCTGCTCATGAGTTCGGAGCTTCCAGAAACGCTTATGTGCGATCGTATTCTAGTCATCGCCCGAGGTCGGATCGTTGGCGAGTTCTTGCACGATGAAGTGGATCCTCACGGCGATGTGGTCATCGCGCAATGCTACTGATACAAGAATACAAGTGAAAGGTGGGGACAGTCATGCAGACGCTGAATAAGTCCAGTAAGGAAGAGACGTCGGTGGTATCGCGGGGGCCGCTGTTCGCTTCATCCGGCATCGTCGATCTCATCAAGCGAAGCTACCTCGTTATTTTCTTGGGTCTGGCTGTGGTGGCAGGAGCGATCGCCTCGCCCTATTTTTTGACCGGCCGCAATATCGAGAACATCATCGTGACTGGAGTTGTTGTTTCGATCCTGGCGATCGGTCAGTTCAAAGTCATTGTCACACGCGGCATTGACTTGTCGGTCGGTTCGATTGCCGCTCTGGGAACGGTGATGGTCGCTGTCCTGCTGCGGCAGGGGCTGCCGATTCCGATCGTCATTGCGTTAACTTTGGCCGTATGCGCTGCAGCGGGTTTGATCAACGGCATTGCTGTCGTTTACGGGGGCATTACACCCTTCATTGCCACCTTCGCCATGCTCAGCATCGCCCGAGGGGTTGCGTATCTCATTCAAGTCGGCACCCTGATTGAGGTCTCCAATCCAACCTACCTGAAGCTATTTACAGGAAGTCTCCTGGGAATACCGAACTCCGTCATTCTGGTTATTGTGGTGATGCTCGTCACTGCCTTTATTATGAAATATACAACCTTCGGCCGCCAGCTGTACGCCATCGGCGGCAACCCCGAAGCCGCCCGTCTCTCAGGGCTGCCCGTCAATCGCAATCTGATCACCACCTATGTCATATCCGGACTGTTCTCAGGTCTGGCGGGACTCATCCTGGCCGCCCAGCTTCAGCAGGGCAGCTCGCTGCTCGCCAAGGGATATGAGCTCAATGCCATCGCTTCCGCGGTAGTCGGAGGGACGTCGCTCTTCGGCGGGACCGGCAATCCGATCAGCGCCGTTATAGGCGGTCTCCTCATCGGCATCATTTCCAACATCATGAACCTGGTCGGCATCCTGCCGGAGCCCCAACTGATCGTGCTGGGATTGGTCATTCTCATCGCCGTATTCTTTACCGGCGGGGAAGGTCCCAAACGGCTTAATAAACTGATTAAATGGTTTCGGCGTTGAGGCGAAAGCGAGAGCGCAGGATTCACTGTCCCGGTTCGGCAGCATTCGTCAAGAACGGATGAAACCGATTACAAACAAGAAGAAGGAAAAGGATAACCTGCCAGAGAATTTATATTGTACATAAATTAGGGAGGGTACGAAGTATGAATTACGCTCATAAGCCAGATCCAGTCGACGTCCTCATCATTGGAACAGGAGCAACCGGCGCAACGGCGGCCAAGGTTTTGACCGAGTCCGGTCTGAAGGTCGTAGCGTTGGAACGCGGTCCATGGTTGAAGCCCGAGCAATTCTCCGGGGATGAACTGAAATTCCTCAACCGGAACTACATTTGGCCGGACGAGAAATTAAAACCGCGTACTTACCGGCCCGATGAGAACGCCCAAACGGTGGTTCGCAGGTTCTCGCCGACTCCCAACCTGGTGGGCGGAGGAACTGTACATATGAGCGGGTGGTTCCCGCGCGCTGCGAAGTCGGATTTCATGCTTCATACCTTGCACGGAGATGTCCCGGGCGCCAGCCTTGCCGATTGGCCTATTACCTACGAAGAGCTCGAGCCGTATTACACCAAGGTGGAGTGGGAGTTCGGCGTATCCGGGAAGGGCGGCTTGAATAAGTACGAGGCACCGCGCAGCAAAGAGTACCCTTGCCCGCCGATGCCGTTGTCCCCTTACGGGAAGGTGTTTCACGAGGCATGCTCCAAGCTGGGCTATAATTCATTCCCGATGCCTCAAGCGGTAATTACGAAGGAGCACAAAGGAAGAAAGCCTTCTAACCACTCCGGGTTCGTGCAGCAGTTCGGCGACCCGACAAGTGGCAGGTCGAGCACCTTGCATACGTTTGTTCCGGAAGCGCTTTCGACGGGGCTGCTGGAACTGCGGCCCGATACTTACGTCCGCGAAATTACGCTGCACAAGGACGGACGCGCCAAGGGAGCCATCTATATCGACGAGAACGGACGCGAGGTCGAGCAGGAGGCCAGCATCGTGATTCTAACCTGCGGGGCCATTGAATCGGCACGCTTGCTGCTTGCGAGCAAGTCGAATTTATTTCCGGACGGACTGGCGAACAGCAGCGGTCAAGTGGGGAGAAACGTGACTTTTCATGAGTACATCTTCGCCATCGGCTTGTTCGATAAGGAAATTCACGACCCGCTTTACGGCTGGGCGGGATCTTATGTGAATGGAGCTTCCATGGAATTTTACGAGACGGATCAAAGCCGGGGACATATTCATGGTTCGCTGATCTGTGCGTCCGGCTTGGGCCTTCCGGTGAACTGGACCTTTCCAGGACGGCCGACCTGGGGCAAGGCGGCCAAGGACACAGACCGGGAGCTGTTTAACCACAGCATGAAGATCGGCGTCCTCGTTAACGATCTGCCCCGGGAGACCAACAGGGTTGAACTGGATCCGGAGGTTAAGGATGCCTGGGGACTCCCGGTCGCACGAATAACGCATACCGCTCACCCTAATGACATCCGTCAAGGGAACTGGCAGGTCGATAAGAACATCGAGATATTGAAAGCGGCCGGCGCGAGCAAGACCATCCCCGTGTACATGGAGGGCATTAACGGCAACACCTGCCATGAGCAGGGCACAGCCCGGATGGGTAACGACCCCTCGAAGTCCGTGTTGAACAAATGGTGCCGGGCGCATGACGTCGACAACCTGTACGTACTTGACGGGAGCTTCTTACCGAACCTGGGAGTCAATCCGACGCTTACGATTATGGCTAACGCTTGGCGCTGCTCGGAATATATCGCCCAGGTGCACGGCAAAGGTCTGGACGTAGCCGTTCAGGCACGATAAGAAAGGATGTGTAGGAGCGATGACTAGCCAAAGCAACTGGGAGATGCTCCCGATTGACGCCAATACCGACGAGCGGTTGTTCTTCGACGAACACCAATGGTTGACCATCGAGGCCGCCACGGCGCGCATCATTCCCACCGATCACGACCCGGGCGCGCGAGAAGCGAATGTGGTGCGGTATATTGACCGCTACATATCCGGTACCGACTACATTTATGCTAACGCCGACGGCAGCGGATTCCTGCAGCTGGCGGGCAAAGACTTCGAAGCCTGGATTACGCGCATGCAGGCCATGCAGGATAAGTACACGGAGGGCGTCCGCGAGCTGGACGAAGTAAGCCGGGAGAAATTCGGCGCAGCGTTCATCGCGTTGACCGAAGAGCAGCAGGATGAGGTGCTGCTTACGCTCTCCGGCGAGCCGCCGGTACAGCCGTTCCTGATAAACGCGGAGGCCGGGGACGAAGACTCGACCGTCGGCGGCGCACCTCCATCCAATCAGCCCGTTTCGGATGAGGGACTGGACTTTTTTCACACGCTGGTCTTTCATACGAGACAAGGCTTTTATTCAGATCCGGTCTACGGAGGCAACAAAGATCATATCGGGTGGAAAGTAATCGGCTTCGAGGGGCCCAAGTCGCTGGCCGAGACTCAAGATGGCAGTCACACCACGAAGGCATTCCTGAACATGAATGGATGGCCCTATTCCCAAGACCCACAAAGTCCATGAGAAGGTCCGGACCATGCTGCGGCGTGCCGGGTTCATCCTCATGCGGCAGTGCTTGGACCAGTGAAGGGCGGTAAACCTTGACCCGAAGAGAAGTGGTAATATTGCCAAAATTTCCTTGATTATGGTATTCAATTGGTATACAATTAAAGTAAAGACACACCCTTTACACTAAACCGAGAGAGGTGAACGAGTTGGGGAAAATGAAGCTGATCGAGGCACCGAAGGCTGTCGATGTTCGTGACTACAAGATGTTTATCGGGGGAGCGTGGGTCGACGCCCGCTCAGGCAAAACCTTCGAGACGATTAATCCTTACACGGGCAAAGTTTGGGCCACCGTACCTGAAGCTGACGCAGAGGATGTAGAAGCTGCGGTTGATGCCGCTCGCCGGGCATTCGACGAGGGCCCGTGGGGGAAGATGACCGGGACGGAGAGAGCGCGGCTTATGCGTCGCTTGGCCGAGCTGATTGCGGATCATACGGAAGAGCTCGCTACCATCGAGAGTATGGACAATGGCAAGCTCCTAAGAGAAACGCGCGGACAGCTCAGCGCGATGTCGGAGTGGTTCTACTACTTCGCAGGCGCCGCGGATAAGATCCAGGGGGAAACCATTCCTTCCGACAAGCCTAATTTCTTCGTTTACACGAGGAGAGAGCCCCTAGGCGTGGTCGGCGCCATTATGCCGTGGAACTCGCCGCTCTTTCTGTTAACCTGGAAACTCGCGCCAGCGCTTGCTTCGGGCTGTACATTCGTAGTCAAATCCGCCGAGCAAACGCCAGCCTCCACGCTGGAGTTCGCGAAGCTTATTCAGGAGGCGGGCTTCCCGGATGGCGTATTCAATGTTGTAACCGGTTACGGCGCCACTACGGGGAGCGCTCTTGTCCGGAATCCTGGCGTGGACAAAATAGCCTTCACAGGCTCTACGGAGACCGGGAAACGGGTGATGAAGGATGCTGCGGAACATATCGCCAAGGTCACGCTCGAGCTGGGCGGCAAGTCTCCGAATATCGTCTTCGATGATGCGGACCTCGATGCAGTGGTCAACGGGGTTGTCGCCGGTATTTTCGCGGCCACCGGTCAGACGTGCATCGCCGGATCCAGACTCATTGTCCAGGAATCCATCCATGACGAGCTGGTCAAGCGGCTTGTTGAGAAGGCCCGCTCCATCAAGCTGGGTAACCCGCTGGAGATGGAGACGGAGATGGGACCGATCGCCTTCAAGGAGCAGCTCGACAAAGTGCAGAGCTACATTAACATCGGTCTGGAAGAGGGCGCCGAGCTGGTTTACGGCGGCAAAGCCCCGTCGGAAGCGGAACTTCAAGACGGCTTCTTCATCGAACCGACGATCCTTACGGGCGTAAACAACAAGATGAGAGTGGCCCGGGAGGAAATCTTCGGTCCGGTGCTCAGCGTGATCGCCGCCAAGGACGAGGAAGAAATTGTACGTCAGGCGAACGATAGCCCGTTCGGCTTGGGAGCCGGTATCTGGACCAAGGACGTTCAGCGGGCACACCGGGTAGCGCACGCCCTGCGCGCCGGCACGATTTGGATTAACTCCTATCGCACCATCTCCTTCAATACGCCTTTCGGCGGCTACAAAATGAGCGGTATCGGGAGAGAGAACGGGCTCGAGTCCATCAAGGAGTACACGCAAGTGAAGTCCGTTTGGGTGGAGCTATCCGGTCAGAGCCGCGACCCTTTCAAGCTGGGCTAGTCATGCCGGTGGTCAGAGCGTCTAATCAACGATGAGCCCGGTTATGATACCCGGTTCAGGCACGGTCTTGAACGATATAGGCTGGGGGGGACGAAATACGGTATACGGAATGGAAATGAAATTGAAGTGAGGTTTTACCTATGAGCATGAGTAAGCAAGAAACGATATATCGTCAGATTCAAGAACGCATCTTGCAGGGCTATTACCAGCCGGGTGACCCGATCATCGAGCGTGTCGTTGCCGAGGAGCTGGGCGCAAGCCGAATTCCGGTCCGCGCAGCGTTGTTGCAGCTGGAGCAAGACGGTTTAGTCACGCTCATACCCAATCGGGGCGCAAACGTCCGGATATTAAGCCCGACCGATCTCAGAGATCTTTTTGTGGCCCGAATGGCGATAGACGGTATGGCGGCGCGCCTCGCTGCGCTTTACATGGATCCGTCCGAGCTGGAGCTGGTGGATAATGAATACCGTCAAATTTTGAACAAAAATGAGGCTCCCGATCCCGAACTCATGGTCTCGCTGGGAAGCGACTTCCATGACAAGATCACCGGCGGGTGCGGTAACCCCGTCATCGCCCGGATGGCGGTATCTATCGCCGACCAGGTGCGTCTCTCGCGTCGGCTGTACTTTCCGCATACTTCATCGGTTCAGATGCTGCGTTTTGCGAATCAGCATATCCGGATCGTTGCGGCGATTCGGGATCGTGACCCGGACCTCGCGGAAAAGCTGATGCGCGAGCATATCGCTGAGACGTACGACCTGTTTCGAGTATCGCTGGATGGCCTCGGATCGAAGCAATTATAAGTCTGTTAGCCTGAACTGATCGATGAAAGATCATATAAATTTGGAGGCGAAGAGATATGAGAAACGGTGCAATCGTTTTCGATGCTGTGGTACATGCAATGGACTTTCGGGAGCAGCAAATGATCAATGACGCTTCGCGAATGGGCAAGGCGTCCATGAAAGGATTCCTCGACTTCACAGGCATCAACGGCCAGCAGGTGTCGTATGCAGGGATCGAGAATCCGCCGGAGTACGAATGGGCGAATAAGAAGCTGTTTGACGAGTCCGATACGGACTTCGCGGTGGTGCAGCCGATTCCGGCCTTCGGAGTCTTCAAGGATGGCATGGCTCCTGTTCGGATAGCGTACGAAATCGCCCAAACGAAGCCCGATCGCTACTTCTTCTGTGGCGCGGTTGATCCTCTCTACCAGGGGCTCAACGGTGCGATGGAAGAGATGGAGCGCCAAGTGAAAGAAATGGGCGCTGTCAGTATCAAGTTCTACCAAGCTCAGACCATCAGGAACTGGTGGAGCGCGGACGACGAGAAAATCGCCTACCCGCTATTTGAGAAAGCTATCGAGCTCGGCATCAAAACCGTGCAGTTTCATAAAGGGCTGCCGATTGGACCTACCCAGCGGGTGGAGCACCTGCGTCCGAACGACCTGCAGCAGGCGGCGTACGATTTCCCTCAGCTGAACTTCGCCATGCACCATTTTGGAGACCCTTACATTGACGAGGCGATCAACATTGCTTCGCGGTTTTCCAACATTTATATGATCATGCCTCTGTGGTTCAACCAATACTTCGTTGCTCCGCGGGCGATGACCGAACTGCTCGGCAAGGCGCTTCTTCACGTTGGCGCGGATCGCATCTGTTACGGAACGGACGCATGGCTGTGGCCGAACGTCCAGTCCTACATTGATATTTTGGATAACTTCAAAATGCCTGAGGACCTTCAGGAAGGCTACGGTTACCCGGATGTCACAGAAGAAATGAAGAAAAAAATATTTGGCTTGAACTATGCCAAAGCATTAGGAATCGACCTGGATGCCAAAGCGCGCGCGATCGGACTTATCAAATAAGGTGAGGAGCAAAGCCTATGAACGAGACTATGTCTACCCACGTTCCGTCGATTAAGGAAATCAATGATTCGATTAAAGATGTCAGAGCGCGTCTGCGGGGACATGCTGGCGATCTCATCATCCATGACATCGACGAAGATGGTGAAGTGTCGATCGAATTCATAGGGGCCTGCAGTGCATGTCCGGCCATTGGTTTTACATACTTGGCTATTGTCGAGCCTGCATTGACCGAAATTAAGGGTGTAAACAGCATTAAAACTCATCAGGTCCATCTCTCACCGGCGTTTCGTAAGCGAATGAGCACATTTACGCAAGGGAGTTCCTCAAGAATAGGCTCTTAGCAGCTGCGGATGAAATCGAAGATGAGCAGGAGCAGGCGGCATGGGTGATCTGCGACCTGCTCTCAACTTCGGGCCCGGCCTGTTTCAACCATTTTTCCGATAAGTGATGCGATCTGGCGTTATTTTGTCTATATATCTCTTTGAAGGGAGAATGGCCGTGAATTGTTATGACTCACCCGTAAACCCGAATGGCGATCAGGCCAAGCAGCCTTGTGTGCTGGTCTTGGGATTTTTTGACGGGGTTCATCTGGCTCATCAGCATATTATAAACAGCGCTAAAAAATTGGCTATCCAGGAAAACATGCAGCTGGCCGTCATGACCTTTTTCCCGCATCCCAAAGAAGTGCTTGACCCCCGGGAAATCCAGAGACCTTGCATGACGCCGTTGTCTTTAAAAATAAAAATATTCGAACAAATGAAGGTTGACGCCCTGTACGTCATTCGTTTTGATAAAGAATTCTCATCGCTTGCTCCGGCTCAGTTTGTTTCCGACTTTATTCTTCCGCTAAACCCCAAACATATCGTTGCGGGATTTGATTTTACATATGGAAAATATGGACGCGGCAATATGGATTCCCTCCGGGACCATACCATGGGGCAAGTAAACATCGTTACGATTGAGAAGCTTGAGCGTCATGGTCAGAAAATTGGCTCCACGCTAATCAGGCAGCTTATACAATCGGGTAAAGTCGATCGTGTGCCGGACTATTTAGGCGATTACTATACGATTCATGGGAGCGTATCGCCAAGCCAGTCCAAATTTTTTAGTTTTAAAGTGAAGGCCTCGGAAAATTATATGTTCCCTCATTCCGGACTTTATCAGATCGCTTGGCATCAGGATGAATACGAAGTGAATGCTGCTTGTTTAATAGACGCAGACTCGCCTGCTCCGAAATGTTTAGTGAAGCTGCCTGACAAATTCATGTTTCCACCAGCCTACGGAAGCGAAATAACGGTAAAGTTCATCACGAAAATAAACGGGATTTATGAAATGACCTGGAACCATGCGGAAACAAGCGGCCTGATTCATCTCTCCCCGACATCGAATTGGAGAAGAGATGACCTGGGGAAAACCGCAAATTACGGCAAGTCCTGATTCAAGATCATAGCAAAGGGGAAATTGCAGTGGCATTTGTTGGACAAAAACCGGTTTTGACGCAAGAGATGACGATGACAATGATAGAAACTTGTGTGCATAAAGCGAATGAATTAGGCATAGCCGTCAATATTATGGTCATGGACGACGGAGGGAACCCGAAAGGGTTTCTTCGTATGGACAAAGCTTCTTTGATTGGTCAGAAAATTGCTCATAACAAGGCCTACACGGCAGTTGGCTTCGGAATTCCGACTTCCGAGTGGTACTCCAAAATCAAAGATAAGCCTGAGCTGCAAGGCATAGCGCATATCGACAACATGATTATTCTTGGAGGCGGCTTGCCCATTTATCACGATTCGCACTTAATCGGCGGTATCGGCGTTTCAGGAGGAACCTCGGAACAAGATATCGTTTGTGCGCAGGCGGCTCTGGACGCTTTGGCCGGACGATCATGACCTGACGGCGGTACGGGATACCCCAAATGCATGGAATCCTACGCCTCGGAAATAGCAATCGGTCAGGGATAAATCAAATAACGAAGGGACGATTCGACATGAAAGAGAACTATCAATTAGACCATGTAGTCATTCAAGGGAAGCAAACAACCGAAATTATGGAAATACTGACTCCCGAAGCGCTGGAGTTTGTCGTGTCGCTGCAGCGGAAGTTTGGAAATACGCGAAAAGAGCTTCTGGCCAAACGGTCCGAGCGGCAGAAAAAAATCGATGAAGGGCATTTGCCGGATTTTCTTCCATCTACCGCAGATATCCGCAGCGGAAAGTGGACGATTGCCCCGGTACCGGCTGACTTGCAGGATCGAAGAGTTGAAATAACGGGGCCGGCCGGCGACCGGAAGATGGTGATCAACGCGCTGAATTCCGGTGCGAAATTGTTCATGGCCGATTTTGAAGACGCCAACTCGCCTACGTGGGAGAACACGATGCTGGGGCAAGTCAACATGCGGGATGCCGTGAATCATACGATCAGTTATGAAAGCCCGGAAGGAAAGTCTTATCGGTTGAATGATAAAGTGGCTGTTTTGATTCCGCGTCCGCGCGGCTGGCATATGGAGGAGAAACACGTTCTCGTCGACGGGGAGCCCGTTTCGGCCAGTTTGTTCGATTTTGGCCTGTACTTCTTTCACAACGTCCGAACGCTGCTTGGCAAAAACAGCGGCCCCTATTTTTACTTGCCGAAGCTGGAATCGCATGAAGAGGCAAGGCTGTGGAACGAAGTGTTCGTCTTCGCTCAAGAAAGGCTCGGGATTCCTCAACAAACGATCAAAGTAACGGTGCTGATCGAAACGATTCTGGCCGCTTTCGAAATGGACGAAATCCTGTATGAATTGCGCGATCATATTGCGGGTCTCAACTGCGGCAGATGGGACTACATCTTCAGCTATATCAAAAAATTGCGCAACAGACCGGACGTCATCCTGCCGGATCGCAGTCTTGTGACGATGACGTCTCCATTCATGCGCGCTTATTCGCTGCTTGCGATCAAAACTTGCCATAAACGGAATGCGCACTGCATTGGCGGGATGGCTGCGCAAATTCCGATCAAGAACGATCCTGAAGCCAACCAGGCGGCTATGGACAAAGTGCGGGCCGATAAGGAGCGGGAAGCTACCGACGGCCACGACGGCACATGGGTGGCGCATCCGGGTCTTGTGCCGGTTGCTATGGAGGTGTTCGATCGGATCATGCCGGCGCCGAATCAGGTGGGCAAGCAGCTGGAGCACGTCGAAGTGACGGCCGCCGATTTGCTGGAGGTCCCGCAAGGACCGATCACGGAATCGGGGCTTAGAACCAATATCAGCGTAGGCATTCAATATATAGAAGCCTGGCTGCGCGGATCTGGAGCCGTTCCGATTCATAATCTGATGGAAGACGCGGCTACTGCAGAAATATCGAGGGCTCAAGTGTGGCAGTGGATTCGTCATCCCAGAGGGGTTTTGCAAGACGGAGGCCCGATCACGGAACAATTGTTCGAGCAAATGGTCGTTGAGGAATTGGCCAAAATTCGAAGTGCGGTCGGTGAAAAACAATATACGCAAGGGAAATATGAACAGGCCAGAGAGCTGTTCAGCCAGATGACCCTCGCTCCTGATTTTGAAGAATTCCTGACGCTGCCCGGTTATCGGCTGCTTGCTTAGTCGGGATAATCGCGGATCGAACAGCTCCTCATCCTAAATAAAGAAGGTGTAAACCAGTGAAATTTGCGCGATTTACCGCAGCGGGAGATCCAACCGTTCGGTCCGGGGTAGTGGTGGACGGAACGGTCCAAGAAATCGTGGGAAATGTATTCGAGACATGGAATTATACGGGGAACAGCTATGCTTTGGAAAGCGTTCAGCTTGTCGCTCCTCTTCAGCCCAGACATATTATCGGGATCGGCAAAAATTATGTGGAATTCGAGCATGAGAGACCGCAGACGTTGCCCAGCATTCCTGTTTTTTCTTTAAACCGGTCAGCACCGTCATTGGTCCGGGAGAGGAAATCATCATTCCGTCCACGCTGGAGCAGGTCAAATTCGAAACGGAAATTGCCGTCATCCTAGGGAAGGAAGGCAAGAATATCCCCGAAGATGATGTGGAGCGTTATATTTTTGGATATACCGTTGCAAACGATGTCGCTTCGCCGGAATATTTCCATCCGGACGGTCATTGGATGGTGGGCAAATCGTTCGATACCTTCACCCCGCTCGGACCTTGGATTGAAACGAAACTGGACACCCGATCTTTGCTGCTGCAAACGCATGTTAACGGTAAAGTGCTGCAGGACAGCAGAAGCAACCTGATGATTGTAGGAATCAATCATATGATTTCTTATCTCAGCAGAGTCATGACCCTGCAGCCTGGAGATGTCATCCTGTCGGGAACGCCGGCCGGAGCTGATTTTATCAAGGACGGGGATACGATTGAGTGTACGGTTGAAGGAATCGGAGCTTTAACCAATAAAGTGGTGAAGATCACCCGCACCGGCGCGACAACTTTGTAATCTGATTGGCGACCCGCCTTATGAATGGGCGGGCGCCTCTTTCATCGTTCGTGATAATGGATAAAGGCATCGGGGGGGTTTTTCTTGAAAACGACGATTTTATACGGAAAAGAAAGCTTACACATCAACGTGCCTGATCATTCGGTCATCATTGAACCGCACCATCTCGAAGGCTTAAAGGACGAGAAGCAAGCCGTCATGAATGCGTTAAGGCAGCCTATCGGCTTACCGCCGTTAAGAGAACTCGTCAAAGCTACGGATCAAATAGCGATTGTCATTAGCGATATTACCAGACCGACTCCGAACGATAAGCTGATTCCATGGATCATTGAAGAACTTCCGCATGTTCCGCTGGATAACTATGTCATTATCAACGGAACAGGCACGCATCGGGATCAGACAAGGGAAGAGTTCGTTCAGATGTTGGGTGAATGGGTCGTGGATCATATCCGCGTTATTAACCATCACTGCCATCATCAAGACGAGCTGGTGAAGGTCGGACACAGCGAATTCGGGTGCGATGCTTATTTGAACAAAGCTTATGTAGAAGCTGATTTCCGTATCGTCACAGGTTTTATAGAGCCTCACTTTTTTGCCGGGTTTTCAGGGGGGCCTAAAGGTATCGTCCCCGGAATTGCGGGGATTGAAACGATTCTGACCTTCCACAATGCCAGGATGATCGGAGACCCTTTGTCCACCTGGGGGAATATGGTCAACAATCCCTTGCAGGACATGACGAGAGAAATAAATCGTATGTGCAAGCCGGACTTCATGTTGAATGTGACCTTGAACAGTCGGAAAGAAATAACGCAAGTGTTTGCCGGAGAACTGTTTGAAGCTCATGATGCAGGCTGCGCATTTACGAAAGAGCATGCCATGATCAGGTGCGATCGCCGGTTTGATGTTGTGATTACTTCCAATTCGGGTTATCCGCTCGATCAAAATTTGTACCAAGCGGTCAAGGGGATGAGCGCGGCCCACAAAATCGTGAAAGAAGGAGGTACGATTATTTGCGCCGCCGAATGTTCGGACGGTCTGCCTAATCACGGTAACTATGCGGAAATTTTGCAAATGAGAAAAACTCCACAAGAAATACTGGACATGATTAATGACCGTTCCTTTAAAATGTTCGATCAGTGGCAGGTACAAAAACAGGCGGTTATTCAAGTTTGGGCGGATGTTTACGTCTATTCGACCTTGGGCGATGAAGACGTCCGGATGGCCATGTTCAAGCCGACCCGGGACATTGAAAATACGTTGGAGCAATTGAAGGCCAAATATGGCGAGAAGATGACGGTGGCCGTGCTGCCGCTTGGTCCGCTAACCATTCCGTATGTGGAGGAGAGTAGGGAAGGAGCTGCGATATGAAAATTTATCATTTAAATAACGCGGCCCGGTTAGTCCAGTATCCGGTTGAAGGTAAATGAGCGATGAAACAGGATGAAGCAGGGATAAGCATGCATGGATGCTTATCCCTGCTTCATGAGCGGCCGGGGTATGGTGCCCGTTCGTCATCCGTTGATCGTCAGTAGACCATTTTTCCGCTAATGAAATCTTGCAGGGTTTCATGCCGAGGCGATTCGAAAAAAGCTTCCGTATCGTTCTGTTCGATGATCTGTCCTTGATGGAGGAACAGACATTGATCGGATAATCGCCGGGCTTGCTGCAAATGGTGGGTAACCATCAGGACCGTCATAGCTCTTTCTTTGCGGATTCGAGTAATGATCTGTTCGATGATAGCTACATTCGCCGGGTCCAGATTCGAGGTCGGTTCATCCAGCAGGAGGAGCTTCGGTTCCAGGACGAGCGCCCGCGCCAGAGCAATTCTTTGGGCTTCTCCCCCCGAGAGAGAGGTCGCTTTACGGCCCGCGGCTGCCTCAAGACCGACCAGGTCGAGCGCTTTCCTCACCAGCTGTGCCCGCCTGCTTCGGGGAACTCCTCTATAGCTGAGCCCCAACGCCACATTGTCAAAAACCGTAGTTTGGAACATCGCGGGCTTCTGCGCGACAAACGCCATCTGTCTTTGTAAATGAACACCCTTCGAGTGGGATAGCTCCGCTGCATTCACCTTATGCCCCCAGATCGATAAGCTCCCTGAACGAGGCTTTTCCAAGAGGTTCAACACCCGTAGAAAGGTGCTCTTCCCGGCACCGCTAGGTCCTACAATTCCATACATGACGCCTTCATCGAAAGATGCAGCGGGGATGGACAAAAGGATGCGCTCCTCGGAGGCAACAGTTAGATTGTGAATTTCTAGCGGTTTCATCAGGTTTTTCTCCTCCCGTCGTTCAGGTTTTGCAAGGCCCCCGCCACGAGAAAGCTGTTAAAAATAAAGCTGATGAGCAGCAGCACAGCACCGATTTGCAGGGCGATATCGAAATTGCCTTTGCGGGTCTCCAGAATAATAGCGGTTGTCATGACGCGAGTCTCATGCTCGATATTTCCGCCGACGAGCATCACCGCGCCGACTTCCGATATCGCACGCCCGTATGCAGTGGAAATGCCGGACCAAATTCCGCCTCTGGCTTCCTTAAGAATCGTCCATACAAGCTGCAAGGGAGTGGCGCCGAGACTTTTGGCCGTTTCGTAATACGTTCTTTCCCGTGCCTGAACCGCAGACATCGTCAGTCCCGTAATAATCGGGGTCACGAGGATGGTCTGCGCGATAATCATAGCTTCGGGGGTGAACAACAGCTGGAAAAAACCGAGCAAACCATATTTGGACAGCGCCATATAAACGATAACGCCGATGAGAACGGGAGGCAGTCCCATCAAAGTAAAGAGCAGAATAACAATAAAGCGCTTTCCCGGAAAGGAATACAGACCTAGAAAAGCGCCGCAGGGGATGCCGACAAGCATACCGAATAGAACGGCTATCGTGGAAACTTGTATGGATAACCCAATAATCTCCATGACCTGCAGACTAAAAATCATAGACACGCCCTTTTAAACCTTTATCTTTTTTTGGCATTCGGGACGAACAGGCCTTTCCCGTAGTCGGCCTTGCCGAACTCTCCGATAAGCTTTTGGCCATCCGGGCCGACGAGGAACTGAATGAACGTTTCCCCATACTCCGCTTTACCGCTGGATTTCACTTGAATGACCCCATATGGATTGAGCAGGGTAGGATCGCCCTCCTTCAATACGACAAGACTTCCTTTGTTGGATAAGTACGTCGCTTCATCCGTAAGGGTATAGGCGTTCTTTTCATCCGCCATTTGGAGCGTGGCCCCCATTCCCTGGCCGGCTGAAAAATACCACGGGCCTTCGGGCTTGAGCCCTGCGGTTTTCCAAATGGACAGCTCCTTCTTATGGGTACCCGAATCATCCCCGCGCGAGATGAAAGCGGCCTTTGCCGCAGCGATGGCCTTAACAGCGTCCGTTGCAGACGTCATCCCCTTCACCCCGGCAGGATCTTCCTTGGGTCCGACAAGCAGAAACTGGTTAAACATCACATCATAAGCGTTCACACCGTAACCGGAAGCGACAAAATCGTCCTCGTCTTTCCTGGCATGAACGAGAAGAACGTCGGCATTCCCGTCTTTCCCCAGTTGGATCGCTTGTCCGGTACCTACGGCTACGACCTTGACCTGAATCCCGGATTGCTTCTCAAAGACTGGAAGAATAACATCCAGTAAACCCGAGTCTTGCGTACTGGTCGTTGTTGCCAGTACAATCGATTTTGTGTCTCCGGCGCTTGCAACGGTACCCTGCGCCGGACTGCTACAGCCTGCGATTACGCCAAACAGCAGCAGGAAACCTACAAGATAAGAGATCACTTGAATCCTTCCGTTCGGCCTCATGGCTCATCCTCCCTAGCAGATCGTTTCCAAAAGATAGAAGTAGTTTCAATTATTAATGTATTACGAAGTTCCTGACATAGCAATCTTTTTTAAAACGGGCGGGGCGCTCGTGAAAAAGCAGGAATTTATTAGGATGTGTCGAAATAATATGAATAGAATGTCAACTTTTTACTTGTTTCACAACCTTTTGGGAGGCGAGTTGAATGAAGTTAGGCGGATTTAAAAATCGAGAAGTCGTTGTCGATCTAACGTCCCGAACCATTGCTTACAGAGAGATTAACGAGGATTTGGCCAGGAAATTTATCGGCGGCCGTGGTCTTGGGGTGAAGTATTTATTAGATAACGGCCCCGATGTGGAAGCGTTTTCGGATGACAATATGCTCTGTATTATGACAGGGCCGGTGTCCGGTTCGAGAACCGTGATGAGCGGGCGCTTATGCGTGGTTACGAAATCTCCGCTCACCGGCACCGTAACCGATTCCCATATGGGAGGATGGACGGCGGCCAGGCTGAAATGGGCGGGCATAGACAATATCATCTTCAAAGGCAAGAGCGACAAGCCCGTTTACCTGTACATCGAGAACGGGCAGGCCGAGCTTCGCGATGCCGGCGATGTGTGGGGACAAGGAACGCGAGCCACCATACAGACGATGAAAGACCGTTATGGGAAAGACAATCTTAGCGTCATGACGATCGGACAGGCCGGAGAAAATCTCGTGCGCTACGCCGGCTTTATGAACGAGAACGACCGTGCGGCCGGACGCGGAGGAACAGGGGCCGTCGCAGGCTACAAAAATCTGAAGGCGATTGTCATCAAGGCTGAGCAAAAAGGAAACATGCCCGTTCCTTCCCGGGACGAAGCCTATAAGAAAGCGAATCAGAACGGTCTTAAGGCTATTATGGAAGGCGGGCTTACCGCTCCGAAGAAGGGCGGATTATCCGTATACGGCACGAACGTGCTCACCAGTCTCATTAATGAAGTCGGGGCTTTGCCGACCATGAACTCCAAATATACGAACTGGGACGGCGCGGAAGGGCATAGCGGGGAGACGGTCAACGCTACGCTGTTGGTTGCCGATAATACGTGCCACGCCTGTCCGGTCGCCTGTAAGAAGGAAGTCGAAGTTAAGGAAGGCAAGTACAAGACCCGCGTGGAAAGCTTCGAATATGAATCGGGCTGGGCGCTGGGGGCGAACTGCGGATTAAGCGATGGAGCCGCGATCTCCTTCATGATCAACATGTGTAACGAATATGGGATGGACACGATTGAACTGGGGAATGTCCTGTCCGTTACGATGGAGGCGGCTGAGAGAGGGCTCATCTCCGAGAATCTCAACTGGGGCGACGCCGATCGGATGATTGAATTGATCGAACAGATGGTTTTCCGCCAAGGCATCGGGGATATCTTAGCTGAAGGGCCTACCCGTGCGGCCGCGCAGTTCGGGGATCCGAATTTGGCTATGGCGGTGAAGGGACAATCGATTCCCGCTTATGACCCTCGCGGTATTCAAGGGATCGGATTGGGCTATGCGACAAGCAATCGCGGAGCCTGTCACCTGCGCGGCTATACCGTAGCCAGCGAGATTGCGGGAATTCCCGAGCCTACGGACCGTCTGAAGGCCGAAGGCAAAGGAGCCCTGCTTAAAGTATTCCAGGATCTTCTCTCGTTCTCCGATTCGATGAACGTCTGTAAATTCTCTTCCTTCTCCGAGAATGCCGACAACTATGCGCAGCAGTACTCGACGATGACGGGCGTGGAGGTTACCGCTGACGATGTGATGAGAATCGGGGAGAGAATCTATAATCTGGAACGTTACTATAACAACCTGGCCGGGTTTAATAAGCGCGAGGACGATTACCTGCCCAAACGCTTCACGGAAGAACCCGCGACAGGGAACAGCGCGGGATCGGTAAGCCGTATGGATATTATGCTTGATGAATATTATCAGGTTCGCGGCTGGGTGAACGGCGTCGTTCCGGAAGAAAAGCTGAAAGAGCTGGAGATTATTTAACTAAAGCACAAACGGGAAAAAGGTGGAATCCAGATTCCACCTTTTTCTACCCTCCTGCCCGAAATGTTTTACGGCGATAGGCGGCAATCACATCCTGGAGCTCCTGTTCGGATGAAGCTTCAAAACGGACAAAAACCGCATTGACAACAAATCGGGATGTAATCCGGACCTGATCTTCCCTCAGGATGTCCGCGCGCCAACCGGGACCATGAAAGACATAAGGAAATGCAAAGGTTTGCTGTTCCGCCTCCAATTCCTTGAAATAATTCATCAGATGCTCGCAGCGAATACCACGGAATTCCAGCGTTTGTTCCGCCATCTTCGAATTATCCTCCTGCTACCGGAGGGAATAGAGCGAACTGGTCCTCCCCGCTAACGAGCGTGTTCAATCCATCTTCGTGAATGATATTTTTTCCGTAATAAACACATGAACGAAGGGCATAAGCTTCCGGTCGCCGTCGAATACTTCCTTTTCCATGGCGGGATAAAGCTTGATTAAATCTTCAAGCACTTGAGCGACAGAGCTCCCGTCAGGGGAAGGCACTTCGACGACTTTGTCCAGGCAAATATCACGGAAATTGGCAAATAGCTTGACCTTCATAGGTTCTGCCCCCTTCTTCGTACCTCTTAATTATAATGGATTTCAACCATATTTGTGTAGATTTGTTACTATTTTCAGAATCGGGAGGGCGCATGAAATTTTTTAATGTAAAAACCGTGGACGAAACGATGGCCGTGATCGAAGAGCAATTCGCCCCTATTCATGAGCCCGTTCGAATTTCGATCCTGGAGGCGGTGGGCCGCATACTTGCGGAGGATGTGTTTTCCCGGGAACAGGTTCCGCCGTTCGCAAGATCTACGGTAGACGGTTATGCGGTTCAGGCGAAAACAACCTACGGCGCCTCCGAGTCCTTGCCCGCTTTCCTTGACATTACGGGTAACATCCATATGGGCAAGAGGGCGGAGCTGCCGCTTGTTGAGGGACAGGCCCAATACATGCCTACAGGCGGGATGCTGCCGGAGGGCGCCGATAGCGTCGTGATGATTGAGCACGTGGAAGAGGTGGGCGACCTGCTTAATGTATATCGGCAGGTAGCTCCCGGAGAGAATGTGATCCGCGCCGGGGATGACGTACGGGTCGGGGATCGTGTGCTGGCCCGGGGGAGCAGGCTCCGCCCGCAGGATGTAGGCGTATTGGCCGCGATTGGCGTAACGGAAATAGCGGTGTACCCCATCCCGATCGTGGGTATTCTGTCCACTGGAGATGAGATTGTGCCTCCGGACAAAGCGGAGCTTTCCCCGGGAGAGATACGCGATATTAACAGCATCATGATCGGCGCCCGGCTTGCCCAACTGGGAGCGAAAGCGGTGTATGGCGGCATCGTGCGGGATGAGTATGAGGAGTTGCTAACGCGTGCTAAAGCCCTGTTCGAACAGGTGGATCTTCTTCTTCTGTCAGGCGGCAGTTCGGTCGGGACGCGAGATTTCACCGTTCAAGTGCTCGAAGCGCTAGGCGAACCGGGGGTGCTTGTACACGGGGTCGCCACGAAGCCGGGCAAACCGACGATTATCGGGAAGTCACAGGGCAAACCGGTCGTAGGGTTGCCGGGACACCCTGTATCGGCTCTGATCATGTTCGATTTATTGGTGGTGTCGATTCTAAGACGGCTTCAGGGCGAATCAAACGAGGTCCCGGATAAACGAAGCCGGGCGCGCATTTCCCGTAATGTTCCTTCGGCCGTGGGGCGAAGCGACTATATCCGGGTTCGTCTCGAAGAGCGCGGGGACGAGCTGTGGGCCGTGCCCGTGTTCGGCAAGTCAGGACTCGTTACAACGATGGTCGAAAGCGACGGCATTGTGGAAATCGCAGCGAACAAAGAAGGCGTTGTCGAAGGGGAACAGGTGAAGGTCATGCTGTTCGGGAGCTCCTATTAAGGACAAATACATAGGGATGACATGGAAGCAGATGGTGTCGGGAGGAGTAAGCAATGCGTAAAATTTATTTGGAAGACACTCCGCTGCAGGACGCCCAGCGTGAATTTGTGGAGAAGATCACGTTTGACCGGAAGATCGAGCGGGTCCGGACAACCGACGCCCTTGGCAGAGTCACGGCGGAGCCTGTTTATGCCAAGGTGTCGATGCCGAATTATCATGCCTCGGCAATGGATGGAGTCGCCGTCCTGGCGGTAAAGACGCATGGGGCGGATGAGAAGAATCCGGTCCGTCTTCAACAAGGCGTTGATTATGCAATCGTCGATACAGGCGATCCGATTCCTTCCGGGTTCGATGCCGTCATCATGATCGAGCATATCCATCAAGTGGATGAGCATACGATTGAGATTCTGGAACCGGTAGCCCCTTGGCAGCATATTCGTCCTATTGGAGAAGACGTCGTCGTGGGTGAAATGATCGTCCCGGCTCACCATGCGCTGCGCGCGGTCGACCTGGGGGCGCTGCTGGCCGGTGGCAACGTAGAGGTGCCTGTCCTGTGCAGACCGAAGGTTGCGATCATTCCGACAGGCACCGAGCTCATCGAGCCGTCCGAGACCGTACATAACGGGGAGATCATCGAGTTTAACGGCACTGTCTTTGCTTCGTATCTGAAAGAATGGGGAGCGGAGCCGATTTACTTCGGTATCGTGAAGGATGAGTACGCTGTCATTAAACAAAAAGTGCTTGAAGCGGCTCGGATCGCCGATATTGTCATTCTGAATGCAGGCTCTTCCGCGGGAACGGAAGATTATACGGTTCACGTTATCGGCGAATTAGGTCAAGTCTTTACTCATGGAGTGGCGACCAGGCCGGGCAAGCCTTCCATTACGGGCGTGGTGGAGGGGACGCCGGTTATTGGAGTACCCGGATACCCCGTGTCGGCCTATCTTTCGCTGGAATGGTTTGCACGGCCGTTGGTTTACCATTATTATGGTCTTATCGAGCCTAAGCGAGCCGCATTGCCCGTCAAGCTCGGCAGACGAGTCGTCTCCGACGTTGGGGCGGACGATTTCGTTCGGATGACGATCGGTTATATTCATGGCGCGTATGTAGCGAACCCTTTGACCCGCGCGGCCGGAGTCACCATGTCTATGGTGCGCGCGGACGGAATGCTTCGAATTCCTGCGGGGCATATGGGCTATGAGCAAGGCGAAGTGGTAGAGCTCGAGCTTTATCGGCCCAAAGAGCAGATCGATCGTACGACGGTTATAACCGGTAGCCATGACCTGTCCGTCGACGTCCTGCATACGTTGCTGCGCAAAGAACATCCGGATCGTTTCCTGGTATCCTCTCATGTTGGAAGTATGAGCGGCATTCTCGCCATCCAGAAAGGAGAGGCCCATGCGGCCGGTATCCATCTGTTCGACGAGGAATCGGGAACCTACAACGTTCCTTATATTGAAAAGCACTTAAAAGGGCATGACGTCGTATTGATTCAATTAGTCTATCGCGAACAAGGCTGGATCCTTCCTAAAGGGAATCCTTTAGGAATAAGATGTATGGAAGATCTTGTAAAGCCTCACGTCACTTACATCAATCGTCAGCGGGGGGCTGGGACGAGGCTGTTATTTGATTATTTGTTAAAAAAAGAAGGTCTCAGCCGGGAAGCGGTATACGGATACGATCGCGAAGCGATCAATCACCTCAGCATAGCGGCGGCTGTGGCGGGAGGAGCGGCGGATGTCGGTCTCGGCATTTATTCGGCGGCCCAGGCGATGGGTCTTGATTTTATCCCGGTAGCCGAAGAGCGGTACGACCTCTTGATGACCAAGCGCTTTTACGACAGTCCGGAAGGGCAAATGCTGGTGCATGTCATTCAATCCGAATCGTTCAAGACGGAGATGGAAGCCTTGGGCGGGTACAGCTGCAGGGAGTCCGGACAGATTGTTTTTGAGAACTAACTTCGATCGTAGAGGGAGTGATTAGCACATGCAGGAACCAACTCATCCTATTGTTGACAAGCTACAACGCCCTCTTCGTGACCTGCGTATGTCTGTGACGGATCAATGCAATTTCCGTTGCCGGTATTGTATGCCGGAAGAAATATTTGGGCCTGATTACAAATTCCTTCCTAAGGAAAAGCTTCTAACCTTCGAAGAACTGACCCGGATTACCCGGATATTTGTTTCGCTCGGTGTGGAGAAAGTGCGCATCACCGGCGGGGAGCCGCTCATGCGCAAAGAACTTCCTACGCTCATCCGCATGATCCGTGAAATCGACGGAGTCAAGGATATTGCCATGACGACCAATGGCTCTTTACTCGCGAAGCACGCGAAATCGCTAAAGGAAGCGGGATTACACCGGGTAACGGTGAGCCTCGATAGCCTGGATGATGATCGGTTTGGGCAGATGAACGGACGCGGTTTTAAAGTATCCCGCGTTCTGGAAGGAATTGACGCCGCTGCGTCGGCGGGCTTGCAAGTGAAAGTGAATATGGTCGTCCAGAAGGGAACGAACGACCAGGATGTTGTTCCCATGGCTAAATACTTCCGCGAGAAAGGGCATATCTTGCGTTTTATTGAATATATGGACGTCGGCAATTCCAATGGATGGAGACTCGATCAAGTGCTTCCCAGCCATGAGCTTGTAGCGCGAATCCATCGTGAAATGCCGATCGAGCCGGTTAAGCCCAATCATTATGGGGAAGTGGCCTCGCGGTACCGCTATGTAGGAGAGGAGCGGGAGATCGGCTTGATCTCTTCGGTTACTCAAGCCTTTTGTTCTACATGTACCCGGGCAAGGCTCTCCGCGGAGGGGCAGCTGTACAGCTGTTTGTTCGCTTCAGCGGGCACCGATCTTCGCGCCCCCTTGCGTGAGGGGTGGAGCGATCCGCAGATCCGGGAATTTATCAGGGATTACTGGAGCCAGCGCAAAGATCGTTATTCCGAAGAAAGGCTTTCCAATACGCCGGGACTCAAAAAAAGAAAGTCGAAATGTCACACATCGGAGGCTGACAGGACGGCTCTGTTCGCACAATGGCGACGGAGTCGTTCTTTGTTCCAACGTTAAACATAGTGAATAACGGGTATGGCATGGGGCGATTCCAGGTGAATTCGGCTAAAAGGGAAAGGAAGAGGAAGCTTGTTTGCTCGAAGAGAAAGTTTGAAGCAGTACGTTCGGCTGTATCCGGTCACCACGACGCTGATCGCGATTCATTTGCTCCTCATGGCGGCCATGGAAGTGTACGGGTCGTCGAAGGATACCGCCACCTTGCTCCGGTTTGGAGCGATGTTCGATCTTCCCGGTTTGCAGCCGGAACCGTGGCGATACGTATCGTCCATCTTCTTGCATATCGGGTTCGAGCATTTACTGTTTAACAGTTTTGCGCTTTACGTATTCGCGGCGCCGCTTGAACGAATGCTTGGCTCCTGGCGGTATGCGGTTTTCTATTTGATATGCGGGATTATCGGCAACCTGGCCAGTGCGTGGCTGCACACGGATTCCTATGTCGGGGCCGGGGCGTCGGGAGCGATCTACGGCGTGTATGCCGCGTACTTGTACTTGTCGGTTTTCCGCAAGGATCTGATCGACTACCAGTCGAAGCAAACGGTTAGAACGATTGTCATTATCGGGTTCGTTTACTCCATCCTGATTCCGAATGTCGACATCTATGCCCATGGCGGCGGGTTCGTCGGCGGGCTGGCGGTATCGGCAATCTTGACGCTGTTCGTGAAGAAACGGAAAAGCAGGGGGAGTGAGGGAGATCAGAGCGGAACGATTGAAGGAAATTGACCATGGAGCGTTTTAGAATAACAACAAATATGCGAAACTAGCAGTTATTACGGTTTGGGAGACTATCATGTACAAAAAACTAGGTTTGGCGATCCTCTACTTAGGAATTGCCTATCTCATTTACATTTACGGGGATGTCATCCTGGCTTGGTTCCATCCATCTAATCATGTGGCAGTAGTCATAATTATCGCAACGTTGATGGCCTTATTTCCGGTCATTCCCTATCCTGTTGTCGGGGGCGTGATCGGCGCGGCATATGGCCCTGCCCTAGGAGCGGTTATCACGTGGGCAGGCTCCGCAACGGCTTCGATGCTGATGTTTTTATTTATTCGTTATGGATATCAAGAATGGGGCGTGCGAATATTGCACCGTCACAACAGCCTGGGAAAAATCACGGCGTTGTTCGAACAAAATGCGTTTTTGGCCATTCTCTTTACCCGATTGATTCCGTTCGTTCCTTCTATCCTTGTAAATATATATTCGGCCCTAAGCCGCGTTTCGTTTGCCGCTTATGCCGCTGCTTCCTCCCTGGGCAAAATACCGGCGATGCTGTTGTTTGCTCTGGTGGGGGATCATTTGATGACGGAGCCGGGGAATATCGTGATCACGATTGGCATCTATGGTGTTTTTCTGGGGCTCATTGTCTTGATTTATCATCTGTGGAAAAAAAAACGGGGCTTCGTTCAAGAAAATTGAAACAAGGATAGTCTACCTGCAGCGGCGGCGCATGACCGGCAGTGTGACTATCCTTTTTGCATGATTGGCAGGCACTCAAGGAAAGCTTGGTGCTCAGAATTCAATCGTTCTGAAAGGAATCCACAAGCTTATGGCAAGCAGCAGCCATTGAAATACCGTCTCGCTCATCGATCCCGTATCCACAGCCAGAAATTTGGGAAGTACGCGAACTTTCAATTTCAGCGGCCAGAACAGCTGCACGCCCTTCTCATTGAGTAAATCGATAAGCGGGTGTGAAGCATAGGCGGCGATGAATACCCAGTAATAAAGTACGGGCAAAGGAAGAGCCAGAAGCATTAAAGCCCCGATAAACAGACAGGAATGCGTAACCGTCCTGTGACGTACGTTCAGAATGCGGAGCAGTGCCGACAACGGAAAAAGCACCCTGGCCATCGTCGACCCCTGTTTATCTACATCGGCCAAAGTGCCGGCTAAGCAACCAAGCAGAAGAGCCCCGGCCGCCTCCCAGGATAAAAAAGTCACGTCATGATAAACAAGCGTGATTTCAGCAGCCACGAGCCCTGCCGCGCTGTGTGTTTTTTGTAATATAAAAACTCCTCCTTAGCATATACCCCAAACATGATGCAGAACAGTATAGTTTTCGGATCGTACATCCGATTACGGTAGGTGACAGCAGAAAAAATTCATGGACAGTTTCCGGTACACCCCTGTTTGAAGCCGGATACAAGCGGAGGCGGGCTGTGATATAATGGGGAACGAACTTTGCTTCAACGGTTGGGATAAGGGTTGTTTCCAATTTTCGCGAAAATGGTGATGGGATGGAACAGTTTGGAGCTTGGATCGGTTTGGGGCTGCTGCTGCTGGCCGGCTATGTGCTGCGTCAAAGACACAAGCGCACCGGGCCCCTGGGAAAAGCGCTCTCCAGGCTTCGCGAGCTCACCCGAAGAGTACGGGAGGGAGAGAGCGCGAGCACGGACTTGGCGGAATGGGAGGATAACCTTCGGACGCTCGAAGGTTATCCGAATAACTACAATGAACTGAACATGGAGATTCAATTCATGGTGGCGTTCCGTAAGTTCCTGGAGCAGCATGCTCCGGAGGATGCCAGGATCGAAACGCTGCTGGAGATCGAGCGGCACCGCAAAGATACGATTCTCGGGTTCAACATCCATTTGGATAAATAGCGCAAGCAAGGGTCCCGCAGTTGCTATAATGCCTCCGGGATCTTTTGCTGTTTGCGGAGTTCAGTCGGCGTGACCGCAATACAATTCCCGAAAAGTCTGTTGGTTTCAAAAAAAAGTAAATGGTAGTGTTTTCATTGGTATTATAGTACAATAACAAATCAAATGACATGTTTTCATCAAAAGAAAGAGTGTAATGCCTATGAAGCCGACCATTTATGACATCGCCAAGGTCGCAGGTGTTTCGACCGCTACTGTTTCCAAGGTTATCAACAACAAGGGAAGAATAAGCGATAGGACGAAGGAGAAAATTTACCAAATCATGGACGAGATGCGATATCGGCCTAATGTACTGGCTTCCGCATTGAAGGGGAAATGCACGTACCAGATCGCACTGCTGATCCCGGATATGGATAACCCGATTTATGCGCAGTACTTGAAGCATATCGAGGATCGCGGGCAAGAACTTGGTTTCAGTATCGTGATGTGCAGTACCGACAATAATCCGGAGAAAGAAGCAAAACATATTACGCTATTAAGGCAAAAGAAGGTCGACGGTTTTATTATCGCTTCAAAATTTAGCAACGAAGAGCTACTGAGCGAGCTGCTTCAAGATGAAGTTCCCGTCGTGCTCTTTGCGCACGAGCGGCCGGAAATGGCCATCGATAGTGTGACCGTCGACGATTATTGGGGCGGATTTATGGCGACCGAGCATTTGATCTCCCTGAAACACGAAAAAATAGGCGTTATTGCTGACGATTCGATCAGCTGCCGGGAGCGAATCCGCGGGTACACATCGGCTTTGCGCAGTGCCGGGCTTAGCGCGGAGGACAACATGATTGTCATAACCCGCTCCAAAATGGCAGATGCGGAAATCGCCGCCGGAACTTTATTGGATTTGACGGATAGGCCCACTGCGATATTCGGATGTAACGATATCATGGCGATTGGGGTTATGCAAGCGGCCAGAAAACGTCATCTTACAGTCCCGGACGAACTGTCTGTCATCGGCTTCGATAACACACAAATGTGTACAATCGTAGTTCCTGAACTTTCTTCCATTGCGATGCCGGTCCATGAATTGGGGAAAAAAGCAATCGATATGCTGATTGACAAAATTGAACGCCAAGCGAATCTCAAGCAGAACATAAAAATGCCCCCACAGCTCGTGATTCGAAATTCCACCTCGAAGAAAAAGTAAGAAAGCATGGCGAAAATCGGAAATAACCAAGAACTTTGTTGCAAAAAAAGAGCAAATAAATTAAAATGTGCTAAAAAGGTAATCGATTACCCCGAAAAGGAAGCGCTTACTTTAAGGTTGACTGCGCCAAACTGCCGGCAGTGGCAGCAGGATGGTTCAGCAGCATAAAATTCGATCCGGCAGGAGGATGCCTGTTCGTATACCGACAAAATTCTTATGAAAGGGATTGCAAGAAATAAAAGGTTATAGTAAAATGCAGGTAAAGCGCTTAATCTGGTAAATGTTTCTCTGGAATGAGTGCTTTACTTTATAAAGGGTAAAGCGCTTAACCCAATTTACGTAAAGAAGCTTGCAGGCGATGATAAGACGAGTAAGCGGCAGCAAATCGATGCAGGATTCACGAGGTGGCTGGAGAAATGTCCGTCGTCCGCAAGAAGAACGAACCATGAACGCCGTATCCTGCGAACGCTTACATCACACTTTAAGGAGGTGAGGAAAGGAAAGACTGGGAGTTTACACCATCCAGTAAGTGAGTTATAGCGTCTAGTCAGTCACAGGAGAGCGCTTGATCAAACTCGTTGAGGGGGAAGTACTATGAAAAAATTCAGCATGGTCCTATTGTTAAGTTTGGTGTTTGCAATGATCGTTTCCGCTTGTTCTTCCGGCACTAACCAATCCACAGCACCGGATCAAAGCGGGGCCAAGCCTTCCGGTGGTAATGATGCCGCTTCCGGCGGTAAAAAAATCGTGATCGGCGCCGCGCTCCCGGACTTTAGCGACAAGTGGCTGAGCTATCTGCAGGACGGGATGAAGAAATACCAGGCGACTCAGAAAGATGTCGAAGTGACCTACGTTGACGCGCAGAATGATGCGAACAAACAGCTGGCGCAAGTTGAGAATTTCATCTCGCAGAAGGTTAACGCGATTGCGATTGTTCCGGTCGATACGGTATCCATTGTAGACATGGTGGACCGCGCCAATAAAGCCAACATTCCGATCGTCGTTGTGAACCGTTCTTATGATGGTGTGGATAAAGCGACGTCCTACGTTGGTTCCGAATCCATTACGGCGGGCATTATGGAGATGGAAGAAGTGGCCAAGCTGCTGAATAACAAAGGAAATATCGGCATCATGACCGGACAATCGGGGCAGGAAGCGCAAATCAAACGGACTGAAGGAAATAAACAAATCATCAGCAAGAACCCTGAGATGAAATTGGTACTGGAAGGAACGGGTTCCTGGGATCGTGCCAAAGGAATGGCTCTGATGGAGAACTGGTTGAACTCCGGTCAAAAAATCGATGCGGTTGTCTCCAACAACGACGAAATGGCGATCGGCGCGATTATGGCGGCGGAAGCGGCAGGCAAAGCGAAGGACATCGTGTTCGCAGGCGTCGATGCAACCCCGGATGCGCTCGAGTTCGTGAAATCCGGCAAGCTGCATGTCACCGTGTTCCAAAATGCGGACGGCCAAGGCAGGGGCGCATTGGAAACGGCTATTAAAGCGGCAAAAGGCGAGAAGGTAGAAAAGAATGTTTACATTCCTTATGAGCTTGTGACCAAAGCCAACGTGGAAGAGTACATCAAAAAATGGCAGTAATCCAATACGGGTAGCCTTATAGTTTTATAGTTTCATTCGAACGACATTCAGCGTGGAAGGACACCCCATCCGGGATGTGTCCTTCCGCAACAAGTCTTTAAGCACGATGTTTGGTCTATGAGATGCAGTTCATTCAAGGCTCAACGGCGAAAAGAAAGTCATTTCTTCCACCGAAGGATGCTATTACATATGTAGTCCGTGTTGACGCAAGCCGGACGCGATTTAAAGAAACACATTCATACTGGAGGATAAGCATATGAAAGAAACTGTAATTGTACAGGGCCAAAAACCGGGTCCGCAAGAACGTTCAACGAAGGCGAAAGCTTTGCTCGGTCGTTACGGCATGCTGCTCATATTGATCGGTCTCGTCATTCTCATGTCCTTGCTGTCCCCTACGTTTTTCACCTCAGGCAATATTTTGAACATTATTAGACAGATGTCCGTGGTAGGTATCGTCGCCATCGGCGTGACTATGATCATTATTACGACGGGAATCGACCTGTCTTCCGGATCCGTCATCGCCCTTACGTCTGTCGTCGTCGCCAGCATGTCGCACCCCGGCAGCTTTCCGCTGGCCCTTGCGCTTCTGGTCGGGCTGGCTATCGGAGCGGGCACGGGTCTAATCAGCGGAACGATTATTGCCAAAGGGCGGATTGCTCCATTCATCGTCACTTTGGGCATGATGACAGCAGCTAGAGGAGCCGCCTTGCTGTTTACCGGCGGGAAGCCGATCGGCAATCTTTCCGACTCCTTCAAGTTCATCGGGCAAGGCAGCGTACTAGGAATTCCTATGCCGATTATCATCTTTTTCATTGTGGCTCTTGTGTCCTACATTATTCTGAACAGAACGAAGTTCGGTAAATATATTTATGCGATCGGCGGCAACGAACAAGCGGCTGTGATTGCAGGCGTTAATGTGGAAAAATATAAAATACTGATTTACGGTTATGCCGGCTTGCTGTCCGCGATTGCCGGTATCATTCTGACTTCCCGGATTGCATCCGGTCAGCCGACGGCCGGTATGATGTATGAGCTTGACGCGATCGCTGCAGCCGTTATCGGGGGAACGAGTCTTTCCGGCGGCATCGGTACGATCGGCGGCACGGTTATCGGCGCGCTGATCATCGGGGTCATGAACAACGGGTTGGATTTGCTGAACGTGTCCTCGTACTGGCAGCAAATTTTGAAGGGCGTCATCATCACGGTAGCCGTATTTATCGACTCGAAGAAGAACAAGAAAAAGTAAGAGAATGTCAAGAGATGACTCGGGGAATGACGGGAAAGGGGGGGGTACAAGATGAGAATATCCATTCTGCAAAAACTGCTGGCCGGTTTTCTGGTTATCGCCGTGATCGCCGGTTGTGCGGGTACCATGTATTATCTTTCCTTGAATCGAATCGATCAGTCCCTTTCCAACATCTTAGACCGTCATGCCGTCATGAAGTCTTACGCGGACAACCTCAAATATTACGCAACCACGCAAAACGGTAATTTGAACGCTTATTTATTGACCAAGGATGCCTTCTTTAAGACGGACTTTTCGAATACGAACGCACGCATGGACGAATTGTTCGCGCAGATGAAAAGCGCGCTTGCCGATCCCGCAATGCTGGAGCAGCTGGAGTATACGATCAAACTGAACAAGCAATATAAGGAGAAGGTGGACCGGATATTCGGGCTTCCCAAAGATCAGTTGGAAAGCGCCGTTCAGGAAGCGAAAACCGGTATACTTCCGCTTGGCGTCGTGATTGTCAAGTTCGCCGGGCAGTTATCCGACAAGCAGGACCAATTGATGAATGCAGAGAAGGCGGCGAGTCAAACCGTCATCACCGATATTCGCAGGCTGGTCATCTCCGTCAGCGTCATCAATCTCGTGCTGGCTTTAATCATCGGGTATTTCATCTCAAGGATGATCTCGAAGCCGCTGCGCCAGTTGTCGGAGACGGCCAAGTCGATCTCCGGCGGCGATCTTGCGATTGCGGATGTGCAGGCAACGAGGCGGGATGAGCTCGGACAACTGGCTGAAGCTTTCAATCAGATGAAGAACAATTTGCATCATTTGGTCGTAGAAATCAACCAGGGCGCCGGTGAAGTCATCGCCGTATCTAAAGAAGTGTCCGAAGGGACGGAGCAGACGGGGAAAGCTGCCGAGCATGTCGCCGAAATCATGACGCATTTATCGGAGAGCACGGAAAATCAGGTACAGAGCGTGGAAAGCAGCTTGCAAGCTGTTTACGATATGGCCTCGGACATTCGCCGGATCGATCAAAGCAGCCAGCACGCCATGGGAATTGCCGGAAACGCGCTGGAGAAGGCCGTGGAGGGTGACCGTGAGATCAACGGAATCACGAACCAGATGGAAACGATTCAGAAGCTGATGAGTCAGTTAGAGCATACCATGCAAACGTTGAGGGCCAGATCGCGCGAAATCGACGATATTAATAAAGTGATTTCTTCGATTGCGACGCAAACGAATCTGCTTTCATTAAATGCGGGGATTGAAGCGGCAAGAGCGGGAGAGCACGGGCGTGGATTCGCGGTCATCACCTCGGAAATCCGCAAACTGTCGCAGCAGACGAATGATTCGGCGGGACGGGTCACCGAGCTTGTGACCGGCATTCAAACGGAGACGATGTTCGCGGTCCAATCCGTTGAAGAGATGGTCGTGGAGGTTTCCAGAGGGATCAACGCCTCGACGGCCGTCGGAGACCTGTTCGGCGGAATCCGAGATTTGGTTCAGGATACGACGGAACAAATCCGCGACGTCTCGGAATCGCTGCGCCACTTATCGAACCATTCGGAGAAAATCGTCCAATCGGTGGAGCAAATATCGGGCTTCTCGGAGACGATAGCAACCGGGACACAAAGTGTAACGGCGGTTACGGAGGAACAGCTGGCATTTCTTCAGCAAAATACGGCCCATGCAAACACGCTGTATGCCATGGCCGAGAAACTGCACCGAACGGTTCATCAATTCAGAGTCTGAAATCCAAACGAGGTGATTATGATGGCCAACGATTACATATTGGAACTGGAGCATATTACCAAAACGTTCCCTGGTGTGAAAGCGCTGGACGACATCCAGTTGAAAGTCCGAAAAGGCACGGTTCATGCCTTGATGGGAGAGAACGGTGCGGGCAAATCGACGCTGATGAAAATCATCTTCGGCATTTATACGCCCGATCAGGGAACGGTGAAATTCAAAGGTCAGGAAATCAAGCTGTCCGGATCGAAGGATGCGCTGAGCCGGGGCATTTCGATGATTCATCAGGAACTGAGCCCGATCCCGCAGATGACGGTAGCGGAAAATATTTATTTGGGGCGGGAAACGACGACAGGATTCGGATGGCTCGACAAGAAAAAAATGGTGGAGGATACCCGCAAGCTGTTTGAAACGTTGAAAATCGATATCGATCCGAACGCCAAAATGATTGATCTCAGCATCGCCAACACGCAAATGGTGGAGATTGCCACGGCGGTTTCTTACAACGCGGATTTGATCATTATGGACGAACCGACGTCCGCTATTACCGATAAAGAGGTTGAACAGCTGTTCGCCATTATCGGATCGCTCAAGGCCAAAGGAGTTTCCATTATCTATATTTCGCACAAGATGGATGAAATTTTCCGGATTTGCGACGACATTACCGTGTTCAGAGACGGTCAATATGTCGGCACCAAAGCGGCGAAAGAGCTGGACCAGGAATCGCTGATCCAAATGATGGTCGGTCGGGAGATCAAGCAGGTGTTTCATAAGGAAGATGCGGATATCGGGGAAGTTGTGCTGTCCGTCAAAAACCTGTCGCGCGAAGGCAAGTTTAACAACATCAGCTTTGATGTAAGAAAAGGAGAGATTCTGGGTATTGCCGGATTGATGGGCGCAGGAAGGACCGAGGTCATCGAGAGCATCTTCGGCATTCACCCGCCTGATGCCGGCGAAATCTACATCAACGGGGTCAAGGTGAGCATCCGTTCTCCCCGGGATGCGATTAAACACAAGATCGGCTTATTGACGGAGGACCGCAAAATTACGGGAGCCTTCCTGCCTATCTCGATCCGGGATAATATGATCATCTCCAGCATCGACAGCTATTTGAATAGAGGCGGTTTTATTAAGAGAAAGCTCGTCACCGACATGTGCAACTTGTTCGTTGAACGGCTGAGCATCAAAACGCCGAGTCTGGATCAGCTCATCATGAATTTAAGCGGAGGCAACCAGCAAAAAGTGCTGCTCGCAAGATGGCTGTTGAACAACCCGGACATTCTCATTCTGGATGAACCGACACGGGGGATCGACGTCGGAGCTAAATCCGAAATTCATAAGCTGATGTCCAGATTGGCGCAGACGGGAAAAGCGATTATCATGATTTCTTCCGAGCTCCCGGAAGTGTTGGGCATGAGCGACAGAGTCGTCGTTATGCATGAAGGGCGCAAGAAGGGCGAGCTCAGCCGCGCGGAAGCGAATCAGGAAAAAATTATGGAATTGGCGTACAGTTAACGATTGAAGAAGACAGATACTTGTAGAAAGCGGTGGCTCCTGTGAAAATAGCTTTTAATCAAGCGACAACGATGAAGTATTCGACATTGCAGCAGGACTTGGAGGTTTGCGAGAAATACGGATACGATCTGATCGAAATCCGCTTGGATAAACTGAAGGCGTACTTGGAGAATCATACGGTAGAGGAGCTCAAGCAGTTTTTTGAGCGGAATCGCATTAAACCGTATGCCTTCAACGCGTTGGAGTATATCAACCATAGAGACGAACCGGGATATCGGCAAATCAAGGACGATCTGAAGTTTCTTTGCGAAGTGGGCAAGGTCATCGATTGCAAGACGATTATCGTCGTTCCGACCTTTGATATCGGGGACTATACGAAGAGTCAAATTAAAGAGGAAACCGTGAAAGTCCTCCATGAATTGGCCGATATCGCGCAAGCCTACGATACGAGGCTCGCGCTGGAATTTGTAGGGTATCCGAACTGCTCGGTTAATACGTTCGGTCAAGCGTACGACATCGTGGAAGCCGTCAACCGGAACGATGTCGGCGTGGTGCTGGACTGCTTTCACTTTCATGCGATGAATTCCAAAATCGAAGATTTGCAGCGGGCGGAGCCTTCCAAAATTTTCGTGTTTCATATTGACGATTGCGAAGATTTGCCGGTTGGCGCGCTGCGCGACCATCACCGGGTGATGCCTGGGGAAGGCGCGGTAAACCTGGACTTACTCCTGCGCACTTTGAAGGATATCGGCTACAGTGAGATGGTTTCCGTCGAGCTGTTCAGACCGGAATACTGGGAGTGGGATATCGAAAAAACGATTCGTGTGGCTAAAGAGTCCACCGAGAAAGCGATCAAAGCTTATTTCTAGCGGTTCGCAGGACGGAGCGGGACGGATCGGTGTACTCACTCGCACAGCGCTGGTATGCGCTAAACAGGCAGGCAGCCCGATAAGGGCTGCCTCGTTTTTTTTACGGGATACCGTCAAAGCTTAGACGTAACTGTATTGGGCCCTTACAGAAGCGGTAATTTTCAATTGTCCGGGTTGGATCGGCGTAGGTGCGGTTGCCGCGTAATGTAAGGCCTGATAAGGGATCGGTTCCCGTGTACGAGCTTCTTCTTGAATGTTGTCCGGATATTTCACAAGCGTGACGGCTAACGTTGTCGCAATGGTCATGGCCTTGCTTTCGGCATTTTTAACGGCTAACGACAGGGCCTGATGATAATAAGCGGCCGGGTGCGCCATTGAAAATTGAATGTTTAAGACGGAATTAGCGCCATGTTCAACAGCCGTATCGACAACAAGTCCTGTCCGGTCTATTTGATCCAGGGTAATTTGAAGCAGATGTGTCACGCGATAACCGGTAAAGATTTGCTTCCCATCCTCATAGGAATACTGCATCTCGATCCTGTAAGCGACGGTTTGTATACGTTCCTTCGGAATGTTTAGCTGCAGCAGGGAGTTTATAACATCTGTAACGGTGGCTGCATTTTCCCTTTGGGCAATCCGCAAGCTTGTGTTTTCGGTGATTGCGCCAAGTTCTATAACGGCTCTGTCGGGAGCGGCAGAAACCGTTCCTTCGCCAGAGACTTCAATGATATGGCGGTTATTGCGATACAAGGAAGCAGGCGCCGGAGGAGCTGGAGACAACGGTTGATTATAGTACATAAGCCAACACCACCTCGACAATCATTTATTTCTGCTGTGCGGTTATGACAACGTTAAAACAATCCAGGCACCCTTAAGACTATCTACATATAGATAACATGCAGCATAATCTAAAGAGAAGGGTGATAGTTATTGATAACTCACGGCATCTAGAATCAGACAGAGCCGCCACAATTTTCGGTCAGCCAGAACGGTCCTATTCAAGTGATTTGTTCCTCGACTCCCGTCACAGAAACCGCGCTCATTACGTTTGAAGGCGGAGGGAATGTGCAGCCACTTCCCGTACCGGTTCCGGCGTGTTTCACCACGGCGCTCTTTTCACCGCAATGGTTGACATTGATTGAAGCCGGGGCCGGAGGGACAGGGAATTTTTCGAATGAGCCTTCGCCCGTAACCATCATTTTTACTCCGGCTAGCAACCAAGCAGACATCACATTCGGCAATCCCCTATCTGAGGTTAACTTTTTCTACACATCGGCCACTCCGCTTACGATTAACGCCTTTGACGCCAACAATAATCTTGTTGCCACCGCAACGGGGCCTTCAAACGCACCGCCGTTTAATGTGTTCTCCCCTCTGGGTGTCAACGCCGGTTTCAATCGGATTACAAGAATTACCGTTATCGGAGCGGCGAATCAATTCGGAATCGATAACCTTACGTTGACACGTATCCGGGAATACTTTACAATGCAGGCCCAAATGATGTCCACACCGTAACGGCCAGTCCCGGGAATCGCAGCAGGATGGCTTGCGCCGCCATGAGGCGGATGAAGAAGGCTAATTTCCGGCAGCTGCGGCTGCTTGGAATTAGCCTTTGTTTGGTTGGGCGCGTTCAGGTGAACATATATCGAATAAGTCGAGCTGTTTTTCGGCCTCCGGGAATCCTGATAAGTAATACGGATCGACGAGGCCGGTTTCGTTTTTGCGGTCTATCCATGAACTGTCCTAGTGTCATTGTCTCTTTACTCATGTGGATCACCCCGTGATTAGTTGTCTGTAAGTATATGCGGCGATCACTTCGTCCTATGTATAGGCAAGCCGAGACTGCGTCCAGTCAGGCGGACCGGCTCCGGGCGTCACGTGAGTTGGCGGTGAAGCTATGCGGGACCGCGTAAAAAGATGTTTGTGAGAATTGCCGAAATTTGAGCAAGTACATATGGAAGGATATACAAATAAAAGAAAAAGATACAATTTATCATTGAACATGTAAGTGCTTTCATTTACAATTAAACCCATCATACTTAGTTAGTCATTTTAACTAAGTAAGTTCTGCCGACGAAAGGCGGTGAACCAAGCTGCATTGAGAACGAGAGGTCAAACGGGAAATACCAAATTCGTGAAACAGATGAATCGTGAAGGCATTCTTTATCAGCTGAAGCAGAAAAGAATGTCCCGAGCGGAGCTCGCTGCGGAGACGAAATTGAGCCGTCCGTGCATCTCTTCTCTGGTGGATGAGATGATCGGCGAAGGACTGATCCGGGAAATTGGGACGGGACAGTCTCGGGGAGGCCGCAAGCCCGTTCTGCTGGAATACAATTCGCAGGCGTATGCGGTCGTTGGCGCTGTGTATGAGGGCAACTGCATCCACATGGCGATTGCCGATCTGCATGGGCACATCCTGTCCCGTTATCAAGCCCGCTTGAAGCCGCCTGCCGACGGGGAAAAGGCGCTTGCCGCTTTGGAAGCCGGACTGACGAAGCTGCTGGGGCAATGTTCTTTTGAGAGGAGCCAACTGCACGGCATCGGGATCGGGCTGCCTGGCATAACCGAGCGCAACAAAGGCACGATTTCCTTCGCGCCCAGCACAGGGTGGATGGGGCAGCCAGTCCGGCAGGCATTGGAGGAGAGATTGGGACTTCCCGTATTTATTGACAATGACGTTAATATGATGACCATAGGTGAATTTTATCAAGGCGCCGGTCGGGGAGCGAAGAACCTCATCCAGATTTATGTCGGCTCGGGCATCGGCGCAGGCATCGTCATTAACGGGCAGCTGTACAGGGGAAGCAAGGAGGCCGCCGGCGAGATCGGGTACATGATGATTGGCCCATTCCGCAACCGCAGCCAAAGAGAATACGGCGTGTTCGAGAGCAATTTCGGCGTACCTGGCATCTTGTCCAAGGCACAGCCCTTGCTGCCTTCATGGGAGGAAGGAGCGCCTATTCTTCCTCAGCTTCAGGCGGCGGCTGCGGAAGGCCATCCGGAGGCGCGCGCCCTTCTGCAAGATACCTACCGGCACTGGGCGTTCGGCATGGCCAATGTGGCCAGCATTATGGATCCGGAACTGCTGGTTCTCGGCGGAGAAATGATCCATCTCGATGAACAAGGGCTCCAAACGATTCAAGAGCTATTGTCCCGTCTCATTCCCGTCGTGCCGGTAATCAAGACGGCATCGCTTGGCGATCAGGCGGGCATTATCGGCGCGGTCCATTGCGTGCTTGAATCGTTTCCGAACCATAGGTCCTGGAGTGAATAAAACTTAAGGGGGAATTCGAATTGAATTTTGGAGTAGGAAAAGCAGCAAAATGGTTTAACGGCATGCTTGTCAGCTCGCTCGTTCTTGCTTTAGCCGCCTGCAGCGGGGGCGGGGCAAGCGTACAGCCGGCAGAAAAACCGGCGGAGAAGCCCGCCGAGAAACCGGCCGATCCGCCGAAGCCGGCTGAAGCGAAGAAGCTGGTTATTTATACGGCCAGGGATAAAACGGTCGTGGATGAAATCGTCCCCAAATTCAAGGAGCAGAACCCGGGCGTCGAGGTGGAAGTGTTGACGATGGGCGCGCAGCAGGTTCTTGAGCGCGTTCGTGGAGAAAAAGCGAACCCGCAGGGCGATTTCTGGTGGGGCGGTACGCAATCCATGTTTATGACAGCGGCCGACGAAGATTTGTTGGCGGCCTACAAGCCAACCTTTGCGGGTACGGTTCCGGCTCAGTACAAGGACGGCAAAGACCGCTGGTACGGCGAGATGCTGCTTCCGGAAGTCATCATGTACAACCCGCAAATGTTGAAAAAAGAAGATGCGCCGAAAGATTGGGATGACCTGCTCGATCCCAAATATAAAGGAAAAATTTTGATTCGCGGCGTGCTCGCCTCCGGAACGATGCGTACGATTTACTCCGCGATGATTTTCAGACAGGGTGCCGGCGACCCGGCCAAAGGCTACGAATGGCTGAAGAAGCTGGATGTCAACACGAAAGAATATACCCAGGACCCTACGAATCTTTACTTGAAAATGGCTCGCCAGGAAGGCTCGCTTTCGTTGTGGAATCTGCAGGACATCATGATTCAAAAGGAGACGAAAAATCAGCCGTTTGACTTCATCTATCCGGCCAGCGGAGCTCCGATCCTGGTGGATGGCGTAGGCATCATCAAGGGCAGCAAAAACGAAGAAATTGCCAAGAAGTTCTATGAGTTCCTGTTCGAACCGAAGCTTCGTTCGGAGCTTGCGGAGAAGCTGTTCCAAATTCCTACACGCAGTGATATCAGTAAAGATACGCTCCCGGCGTGGCTGAAAGGCATTGAACTCAAGCCGATGGAACTGGACTGGGCAACGATGGCCGCCAAGGAAAAGGAATGGATGGACTATTGGGATCAAAACATTAAAGGCAAAGGCGCAAAATAAAGGGCATGCGGGCGGAGTGAAAGCTCCGCCCCAACATTCCAGCCGGGGGGTTACCGTTTTGATTGATGTGACTTTGGAGCATGTAGGCAAGCTGTTCGGCACGGTCAAGGGCGTGGACGACGTCCATATCCAAATTAAGCCGGGGGAATTTTTCACGTTTCTGGGACCGAGCGGCTGCGGCAAAACGACGACGCTGCGTATGATCGCGGGCTTCTACATCCCCAGCTCGGGCCGAATTTTGTTCGGCAACCGCGAGGTCACGGGGCTGCCTCCCCACAAACGCAATACCGGTATGGTGTTTCAAAACTACGCGCTATTCCCCCATTTGACGGTGTTTGAGAATATTGCCTTCGGTCTGCAAGTCCGCAAAAAATCAAAAGCCGAAATTAAGGAAAAAGTGGAACAAGCTCAAAGATTGGTTCATCTTGAAGGATACGGCAGCCGCCGAATCGATCAGCTGTCGGGGGGCCAGCAGCAGCGTGTCGCTTTAGCGCGCGCATTAGTCATCGAGCCGCAAATCTTGCTGCTTGACGAACCCTTGTCCAATTTGGACGCCAAGCTAAGGGAAGAAACCAGACTCGAAATCAAGAGGCTTCAGCTGGAGCTCGGCATCACGACGATATACGTCACGCACGACCAATCCGAAGCGATGTCCATGTCGGACCGCATTATGGTCATGCAAGGCGGAGTCGTGCAGCAGATCGGAAGCCCTCAAGACATATATAACAAGCCCGTCAACCGGTTTGTCGCTTCGTTTATCGGCGAGACCAATCTATGGGAGGGAACGGTGGAACGGGTGGAGGACGGAGAAGCCTGCGTGCGCTTGACTCCGGATACGGTCATCCGGGGTTACTGCCGGAACGCATCCTCCGGGAACGTCATCCGACCGGGCTCCCGGATCACCGTTTCCGTCCGCCCGGAACGAATTCGCGAAGCGGATGCCGGTTCCGCGGATGAGACGAATACGGTTCAAGGCGATGTGGTGATCTCCGAGTTTACCGGAGTCAGTATGAATTATATAACGGAAACCGGCTTCGGCCCGTTGAAGGCGATGTTCCTGGGTCAAGGACACAATCTGAAGGCAAGCGGCGACCGGGTTTTCTTGATCATCCCGAAAGAGAGCGTCTATTTCTTAAATGACGGGAGGGAGTGACTGATGAAGACGCCGTTGGAGCCAGCAGCCCCGCCCGTCAACCGCTGGACGCTGCTCACTTCGTCCCGTTATTTCATTTATGTGCTTGTCGCCCCCTTGTTCCTGGTGCTGCTTGCTTATGTGGTGTTTCCGTTTTTTCAAACGTTTGTCGACAGCTTTAGGATTCAAGGGCAATTCTCGATGCAAAATTACGCCAAGTTTTTCAGCCTGAAGCATTCCGCGAACCTGGAGGCGCTTTGGACCTCCGTTTACATTTCCGTGATTAGCGTCATCACCTGTGCGATCGTCGGCGTCACGATGGCTTTTCTGCTGGAGCGGTACGAATTTCCGGGCCGCAAAATGTTAACGGTGCTGGCTATGGTGCCGATGGCGCTGCCTCCTTTAATCGGGGTGCTGTCGTTTACCTTTTTATACAGCGAAAGCGGAATTATTCCCCGCACATTGAAGCTGTGGTTCGATCTGGAGCAGGTTCCTTTTTCGTTAAAAGGTTTCTGGGGCGTTATTATGGTTCATACGTTCACGATGTACACGTATTTCTACATGACCGCCTCCACGGCGATTAAAGGTCTGGACCCTTCTCTTGAGGAAGCGGCCGCCTCGTTAGGCGCAGGACGCTTGTACGTATGGAGACGCGTCATCCTGCCGATGCTGACGCCGGCGATGGTTGCCTCCTCCTTGCTGGTATTCATGATCTCGATGGCTTCGTATACGGCTCCGCTTATTTTCGGCATCGACCGTACGATGACCATGCAAATTTATTTGTCGCGGACGAACGGCTCTCTGGATATGGCGGCGACGCAATCCACGATCCTATCGATCGTATCGATCCTCTTCCTGCTGCTGATGCGCTGGTATCAAGGGCTTCGCAGCTACCAGAATGCGAGCAAGGGGGTCAGCATTCACCGGACCGAAGTCAAGAGCGCGCTAGGCAAGTATACCGCTATGGCGCTGTCGACGCTCGGCGTGACGATCCTGCTGCTGCCCATTCTCGTGCTCGTGCTTATTTCCTTTTCCGTGGACGGGACGTGGACGTACCAAATCCTGCCGCCGGAATATACGACCAGACACTATGTAGAGCTGTTTACCGACAGCAAAACGTGGAGACCGATAGCGAATTCGTTCGAGATGAGCGCGATTGCCACCCTTGGCAACGTCCTGTTCGGCGTAGCGGCTGCGTATGCGATGGTTCGTCTGAAATTTAAAGGTAAATTTCTGCTCGACCTGCTGATCATGCTGCCTTGGGCGCTGCCCGGTACGGTCGTAGCGGTCAATCTGATTTCCGCGTTCAGCGAACCGTCCGTTTTCTCCTTCAATCAGGTGCTGATCGGGACGTTCTGGATTTTGCCGATGGCTTATTTCGTCCGGCATTTGCCGCTGGTCTTCCGCTCTACCTCGGCGACGCTGATGCAGATGGACAGTTCGGTAGAGGAAGCCGCACGGAATTTGGGCGCTACGTGGTGGTACAGCTTTCGGCGCGTTGTGTTTCCGATGGCTTTAAGCGGTATTCTCGCGGGAACGCTGCTCGCTTTCGTGCAGGGCATCGGGGAGTTCGTTTCTTCGATCCTTCTGTTTACGAGCAGAACGTCGCCGATTTCGGTAGAGATTTTCCAGCGTATGTACGCCTTTGACTTTGGTACCGCATGCGCCTATGGGGTGCTGCAAATTGTACTGATCGTTATCGTTCTGTTCGTCACCCGGAAAATGACCGGAGGCAATGCCGGGACCGCCATCTAAGGGGCTCCCGGAGGCACCCTTGTTCGCCAACCATTCGTTCGATCATCTCGCGGTGAATTCCTAGGGTTCGAATGCCGCGTTGTGATATAGGGCGGGAAACGGCCGTTTCCGCTTAATTAGGAAGGGATATAAGGAGGAACAGGATGAGTCTACGTGCACGCGTTACGAAGAAATATGTATCCGCCGTTACCGGTCTTGCCGTGGCAGGCACACTAGTTCTGTCGATGGCACCCGCGCCGGCGAATGCGGATCGTGGAGTCGTGGATCTGTGGAAGTCGATCAAGCCGTTAACGACCGTCGCTTCCGCCATGAACACAGGCGCCCACCCGGACGATGAGCACAGCGCGACGCTGGCTTACCTTTCTTTGGGCAAAGGGGTGAACACTTACAGTATCATCGCGAATCGCGGCGAGGGCGGACAGAACGAAATCGGCAGCGAGCTGGGCAACGCTCTCGGCATCATACGGACCCGTGAATTGCAGGAAGCCTCCAAAATTACGAATGTCTCGCTCCGTATGCTGAGTGAAACCATCAACGACCCGATCTATGATTTCGGTTTCTCCAAAAGCCCGGATGAAACTTTGCTGAAATGGGGAGATTCGGTTGTCTACGAACGGCTGATCAGGCAAATTCGCGAGCTGCGTCCCGACGTGGTCGTGCCTGCCTTTCTGAACGAAGATTCGACCCACGGGCACCACCGGGCTATTAATGTGATCACGGTGAGAGCTTATCAAGATGCCGCAGACCCGAAAGTGTTCCCTGAACATTTGCAGAACGGGCTGCAGCCTTGGCAAATTAAAAAACTGTACGTGCCGGCAAACGACAAGACATACAGCGTAGCCGTTCCCGTGGGAGATTACGATGAAATTTACGGCGCCTCCTACACGCAGCTCGGGGAAGAATCCCGCTTCATGCATAAGAGCCAGGGCATGGGCCGCCATGTGGATGAAGGTCCGATCAACAGCTATTATACGTTATTGCAATCCACCGTACCCGGTAAGGAGAAGGAAAAGGACTTCTTCGAAGGGATCGCTTTTACGTTTGAAGATTTGGCCAAAGAGCTGGAAGCGAAAGGAAAGGATGCTCAAGTTGTCAAGGATTTGCGCAGGCTGCAAACCGATGCCGATCAGGTGATTGCCGCTTATCCCGCGTTTTCCGAAGTTGCCGGGAAAGTGGAGGCCATGAAAGCCGGCGTTCAGAACGCTTTGACGGATGTAGCGAAATCCGCTTTGGATCAGGCGACGAAATATGATCTGACTTACCGTCTGCACGTGAAGGAAGAACAGTTGAACAAAGCAAGCATGGAAGCTGCATCTTTGGTGGCCAAGGTGAAGCCGGAGACCGGTGAGCTCGTGCCGGGCCAAACGATGAAAATAACGGTAACCGCCTATAACGGCGGGAAGGTGCTGCTGAAGAACGTTACGCTGAAGCTGAACGTTCCGGAAGGATGGACGGCCAAGGCGGCGGGCAGCAACGTTGTCGGGCTTCTCGCTTATAACCAGACGGCTTCAACGGTTTTTGAAGTAAACGTGCCGGAGGACGCGGCGGAATTTAAGCCTTATGACAAACCGATTATTACCAGCGATGTCGAATACGAAGTGAATGGAGTGAAGAACAAGGTTCAGGTTGTGCCGCCCAATGCGGTCGCCGTGCTTCCTCCGTTCTCCATGTCACTCAGCCCAAGCGCGGCGATCTTGAATACATTGAAGACCGATGAGCCGATTCCTGTGAAAGTGACCGTGCGCAACTACAACCCGGGCGCAGCCAAGGCATCCATTTCGCTGAAGCTGCCGGAAGGCTGGAAGACGGATGCGGCGCAGGAACTGAGCTTCGCGGCCAAAGGGGAAGTGAAGTCCGCAGGCTTCTCGGTCGTCCCTGCTGCGCAAGTGGCGAACGGCAGCTACACGATTCAAGCCGTGGCTACGAGCGGCAGCAGCCAAACCTCGAGAGGCGCACAGGTGATTCAATACGCTCATATCGGCAAAACCTATATGCTGCAGCCTGCGGAGGTGAAGGTGGAGGCCTTCGATCTGGAAGTGCCGAAAGGCTTGAAGGTCGGCTACGTATCCAGCGGGTTCGACAACATTGACCAATACCTGCAGCAGGTCGGAGTCGACGTAACGAAGCTGGAGGAGAAGGACATCCAGTTCGGCGATTTGTCTTCCTATGACACCATCGTTCTGGGCATTCGCGCCTATGCTTTCCGGCCGGAATTGATTCCAAGCAATCAGCGGCTCTTAAGCTACGTGGAGAACGGCGGAAATCTCGTCGTACAGTACCATAAGCCGGAAGACAAGTGGTCGCCGGGCTTGGCTCCGTATCCGATTAAAATCGGAGAACCGTTGATTAAATGGCGCGTTACGGACGAAAATTCCAGAGTGACCCTGCTGGCGCCGGATCATCCGATGTTCAACTATCCGAACAAAATTACGGATGCCGACTGGAATAACTGGATTCAGGATCGTTCCGCTTATAACCCGGCGGAATGGGGTAAGGAGTACACGGCTTTAATTTCCAACGGCGATCCTGGAGAGAAGGAGTTTACCGGCACGTTCCTGACGGCTCCATACGGCAAGGGCATCTATACGTACAGCTCTTTGGTCTGGTATCGCGAAATTCCGAGTCTTGTTCCAGGCTCGATCCGGTTGTTCGTTAACATGATCTCCCAGCATCAGTAAAGGCGCGAACCGGAGGACCTTCCCGGGTCCTCCGGCATTCGAAAATTTCAGGTGAAGCGAGGCAACAGGAATCCATGAATGTAATGACGATCCACGGAAGAGATGCCGGGAAGCTTATGGCACAGGCACGATTTGCCGTTGTGCCTTTAGGGTCGATTGAGTATCACGGGCCGCATTCCCCGCTGGGAACGGATGTCCTGCTGGCTCAAGGCTTTGCCGAGAGGATCGATCCGGACCTGCAGCCGTTGGTCTATCCTCCCATACCCTATACGGCCTGCCCCGGTAAAACTCGTGATTATCCCGGGACGATTTCCATTCGACCGTCCGTATTCATCGAGTATTTGACGGACTTAACCGAGGGCATCTGTTCCTCGGGAATTCGCCGCATTTTGCTGCTTAACGCTCATGATGCCAACATGGGGCCTTCCAGAACCGTCGCGGAAGCCGTGACGGCCCAGTACCCTGACGCCGGCTTTTTATTGGTCAATTGGTGGCAGATGGTGGAGACGGGGCTCATGGAGCGGAAGGGATTGTTCCACGGAACGGCCGGACGCGGGCACGGAGGTCCTTATGAAATGTCCGCGGTCAAAGCGATGCATCCCGGCTTGGTCGAAGTGTCCGATTCCGACGTGGAGTTAGATTCATGTCCTCCTTTATCGCCGCTGCCTTATGTGCTTGTAGAAGGCAAACCTCAAGGCTGGGACGGCTATACAGGCAGAATCAAGCAAACTTCGCTGGAGGCCGGCAAAGTCATTGTGGAGGAAGCCTCGCGCCAGATGAACATGCTGATCCGGAACTGGCTGAAATGAGTAGAAAATAAACGGGAGGAATAGCCGTATGAGCTGCAAAGATCAGATTATCCAGTCGGAAGGTCATCTGTTTCCTGGGAAAACCTATGCCGAATGCGTATTGGAGCCCGCCTTTAACGAAGCCAAGAGGCATCTGCTGGGTCCGATGATGGCGATTAACAAAGCCCATCTCATCATGCTTGCGGAGCAAAAGCTTGTATCCCCCGAAGAAGCGGGGGCGATCGCCAAGGCTCTTCACGGGATCGATCTGAATAAACTCAGGCAATGCTCGTACACGGGACAATTTGAAGACCTGTTCTTCCAGGTCGAACATGAGCTGCTGGACAAAGCCGGGGATATCGCCGGCAATTTGCATCTGGCCAGAAGCCGCAACGACATGGGCATCGCCATCTACAGGATGACGCTTCGGGAGAAGCTGCTGGTTACGGTATCCTCCGCCTTGTACTTAAAGGAAAACCTGCTCGCTTTCGCCGAGGAGCATGTCCATACGATCATGATCGGCTACACGCATACGCAGCAGGCTCAGCCTACTACTATGGCTCATTACACCATGGCCGTCGTCGATTCCTTAAGCCGGGACGTAGAAAGGATGTTTCGCGCCTACGCAAACTGCAACCGCAGTTCCATGGGCGCGGCGGCTTTGACGACATCCGGTTTTGCTATTTCCCGGGAAAGAATGCGTGAATTGCTCGGGTTTGACGGCTTGGTCGAAAATTCTTATGACGCGATCGGAGGAGCCGATTATGTGGCCGAGATCTGCACGGCGGCTCAGCTGGCTGCGATAAATCTGGGCCGTGTCGTGCAGGATCTGCTGCTCTGGTGCACGCAGGAATTCGCCGTGCTTCAAGTATCCGCTCCATATGTGCAAATTTCATCGATCATGCCGCAAAAGCGCAATCCGGTTTCTCTCGAGCATATGCGATCCCTGCTGTCCTCCTGCGTGGGCAGCGCGAATACGGTACTGACGATGATTCATAATACGCCTTTCGGCGATATTGTCGATACGGAGGACGACCTGCAGCCGTATGCCTGGAAAGCGCTGGCGATTCTGGATAACATCTATCGGCTGTTGGCTTCCGTAATTGGCACCATGGAGGTCAATAAAGAAGTGCTGCGCAAACGAACCGAGGGCAGCTTCGCTACCGTAACCGAGCTTGCCGACACCTTGGTGCGAACGGACGGGCTGTCCTTCCGCAAGTCCCACCATATCGTAAGCGGCATCGTAAACAAGGCGCTTGCGCAGGGCTTGGCGGCTAACGGCATTACGCTTGAACTGGTGAATGAAGCTGCGCAAGACGTGATCGGCCGCAGCGTTACTTTGAATGAGGATCAGCTGAGGCAAGCCCTGGATCCCGTTCATTTCGTCACGATCCGTTCGCTGCCGGGCGGGCCGAGTCCCCTTGAGATGGAGCGCATGATCGCAGACCGGAGGGAGCGGCATATCAGCCATTTGGAGTGGAATTATGCGTCCGAAGAAAGATCCCGTCAGGCGCTTCAACATTTGGACACGGTCATTCAAGACTGGAGCCGGTCTTAGTGGGCGCGCGGACATTCTCTCTGCTGGCCGTCGATGGCGGAGGCACGAAGTGCCGTGCGGTCGTTGCGGATGTTCGGGGCGGTTGGCTCGGTGAAGGTCGGGCCGGCTCCAGCAATTATCAAAGCGTCGGCCAAGACGCGGCCGCGCGGGAAGTTTCCCTTGCCGTGAAGGCGGCTTTGACAGACGCGGGTTATGCGCCGGAGCGGGACGGAAGCGGCGGCGTCAAGCTCGGCTGTGCGGTATTTGCTTTGGCGGGGCTGGATACGGAACAGGATCGGACTGTGCTGACGGCATTGGTAGTGGAAGTTCTTCACGGGCTGGACATTCAGGTTGACCGGTTAATCATTGAGAATGACGGCTTCGCCGCTCTGCTGGGAGCAACCGATGGGGCGCCCGGCGTTCTCGTTATCGCCGGCACCGGATCGATCGTGTACGGCGTGAATAAGGAAGGGATGAACTGCCGGGCGGGGGGCTGGGGACACCTCGTAGGCGACGAAGGCAGCGGCTACTGGATCGGCAAAAAAGCCATCACGGCGGTTATGAAAGCCGAAGACGGCCGGGGGCGACCGACCCGGTTAACGGAACGGCTCCTCTCCCATCTCGGCTTGAATAATGCCGAAGAGCTGTACAATTGGACCTTCTCTCCGGAATATTCGGTTGAACGGGTAGCCCAGCTGTGGGAAGTCGTCAGCCAAGCCTTGAACGACGGGGATGAGGCCAGCCGCTTGTTAGTTGAAGAGGCGGCTGATGAACTGTACCAGGGAGCGTCTGCCGTCATCCGCAATTTGAGTATGGAGAACGAGAAATTTTCCGTTATTTTGCAGGGAGGCGTACTGCAAAACGCGCCGTACTTGCGAGGGCTGATTTGCGGGCGGATCCGTTCCGATTTTCCTTCGGCTCAGTGGGATTCGGCCAAGAAAGAACCGGTTTACGGCGTTATTTCCATGGGACTGGCTCATATACGCCAAATAGGGCTGCACGAATCGTAGCTCCAATCTTATGGAGGTGAATGGCATGGAAAACAAAAAGAAACTGCTCTTTATTTTTGCGCATCCCGACGATGAATCGTTTGCCTGCGGGGGGACGATGGCCAAATGCTCCAGCATGGGTCATGAGCTCGTTCTGGTATGCGCCACATCGGGTTGTAAAGGCAGATGCGGCCCGTTTTCCTTCCAAACGCGTGAGCAATTGGTTGCCCATCGGGAAGGGGAGCTGAGGCAGGCCTGTCATATTCTTGGCGTCTCGAGCTTGATTCTTTACCGGTATCCGGACGGATATTTGAAGGACCAGGACCGCACGGAACTGATCGGGAAATTGAAAGACACGATTGTCGATCAGCAGCCTGACGTTGTCGTTACTTTTCCGCCGGACGGGGTTACGGGACATCCCGACCATATCGCGATCTCGGAAGCTGCGGAGCAGGCGATGCTGCTGGCGGAGGAGCTGCTTGCACGGAACCGGCTCCCGGCGTTCTATTATTCGTCGATTCCTCATTACTATAAGCACTGCGCGGACAAAGGCCCGGACCGGTTATTTCCGATTACCGGCAAGGTCGATATTCGTGAATTCCGCGCGATCAAGGGACAGGCGCTGCAAGCCCACCAAAGCCAGGTTTACTCGGTTAATCGCGCTTACCCCGGCGTCATGGAGGGCGACTTATCGGTCATCGGACCTTACGAATACTTCACGCTGGTTCGTCAACATGGACAACCGGTACCTATAAACAAGGATGTCAAGGACATTCCGCTCATGGAGCTGATCTAAAACATTCCATGCGGGTATTTCCGTTTAGGGATGCGTATTCTTGTCAAAAATGAGATACTAAATGCACTAAAAGACGGGGAAAAGGGGCCTGAACATGAATAAAGCGGGTTTGCTGCGTGAACCGAAACAACGGAAGCTGCTGTTCAGCGCTGGACTTAGCTGGTTATTCGATGCGATGGAAGTCGGGATGATCTCATTTATCGTTGCTGCGCTAGCTGTCGATTGGCATTTAAACGCGCAGCAGGTTGGATTTCTGACAGCGGTTAATTCAATCGGAATGGCCGTCGGAGCGGCAGTGGCGGGCTCGTTTGCGGATCGGTACGGACGCCGGGCCGTGTTGCTCTGGACGCTTCTCATTTTCTCTGCCGCAAGCGGGCTGTCCGCCCTGGCGACCAGCTTTGCCGTATTGTGCGCGCTTCGCTTCATCGCAGGCTTCGGATTAGGCGGGGAGCTTCCGGTCGCTTCAACGCTTGTCTCCGAGTCGGTGCCTGCCCATGAGAGGGGGCGTGCCGTTGTGCTGCTCGAGAGCTTCTGGGCCGGCGGATGGATCGTCTCCGCACTGATCGCCTATTTCATCATTCCTCATTATGGCTGGAAGACTGCCTTTATCATCGGCGCTTTACCGGCATTATACGCTTTGTACCTAAGACGGGCGATACAGGATTCGCCTCGTTATACCGCGCAGCAAGACCGAAAGCTGTCGTTTGGGGAGCGGCTGGCTTCCGTATGGTCATCGTCGCACCGCAGATCCACGATCACGCTCTGGATCTTGTGGTTGATGGTCGTATTCTCCTATTACGGCATGTTTCTGTGGCTTCCGTCCGTTATGGTGATGAAGGGCTTTAGTCTCGTGAAAAGCTTTCAGTACGTCTTCATCATGACGCTTGCACAGCTGCCCGGATATTTTACCGCCGCTTACTTGATTGAAAAGCTCGGCCGAAAGTTCGTGCTCGTCACCTACCTGCTGCTTACGGCTGCCAGCGCTGTATGGTTCGGTAACGCCGGTACGGAAGCGATGCTGATCGCGGCCGGGGCTTCCCTCTCCTTCTTTAACCTTGGGGCCTGGGGAGCCATGTATGCCTACACACCGGAGTTGTACCCGACGGCAGTCCGCTCCACGGGTGTCGGGCTTGCGGCTGCCTTCGGACGGATCGGCGGTGTAATGGGTCCCTACCTTGTAGGCATACTGATAGCACAAAACGTTGCGCTTAGTTCGATATTTATAATATTTTTCGTTGCCATTATTATCGGAGCGCTTGCCGTGTTATTCTTCGGAAAGGAAACAAAAGGGACGAACCCGGATCAAGTCGCCGATGAGCGCAAGGGCAGGCAGTGAAACAAATAGGCCCGCGATCTCGTCTGAATTTGGAAGGGTGACGATAATCGTATAAACGGAGAAGGATTACAGGATGCAAAATCGGATAAAGACATTGGAATTTAAAAGAAAATGTTTGGAATTTCATTATAGTCAAGCGGCAAATGCGGCTAACGCATTGACGCCTGATCGTTTCCATGTATGCGTGAGCGAGTTTGCAGCTATGATGGAGGTCATGCATACCTGTATTGAAATCGCCTTATTATCAACAAAGGGAATTAGTTCCTTATATGATGAAAGTAAAAGGTTTGGCTGAACAAGTCATATCAAGATTTGATGGACCTGTACAGGCAGGATCATATAAGCTTTGATCAAAGCTGGAGAACGGTTGATGGGTACAGAAGCTCTCTGGCTTGTAAAGCTTGCGGTACGCAGGTTACAAGGACGCTAAGGCACCTGGGGGATTTGAGAGAAATTTCTTTAAAAGAAAAAAGAAAGTTATGTACCGCGGTTTTCCTATGTTTATGGGCATGAAATCATTAGGGCCGATCTTCTTCCCTACCAGGGTGCGAATGAAATAACGGATGCTGAACTTATCGTCCATATCGAAAGTCTGGATACGACGACAATCCGAAAGACAGCGGGCGGATGCTGCGGTCCTGATGCATCGGTTTTTAATATTTTTTGTAAAAACGGACATCCTATCGGAAAAGAAGGTTCCGATTGCTGGATGCCGCACTTTATACGCATTCCTTTGCAAGGTATCAAGAAGCATGACCTGATCAGATCGAAAGTTCGTCAAATACAGTCTCCTTCCCGCGCTCAATCGCAGAGGATTAGCCCATAAGGACCTGGCGGTGATCTTCCGCCAGGTTTTTCTTCGTTCGCGCGCCTCGCGCCCAGCCAGTAGGGGCACAACTAACGGGAGCGAGTCCGGTCGAGGCAAGCAAGTGTCCAAGTGTCCCCGGCTTGTCATCCGTTGACATAGCAGGATTTGCCAAGTAAGATAAATTAACGGATTCGCACAGTTGATTTGAAACCTTATACAATACTTGTAAGCATGACGATGCGACGTCCATTTTTATCAATATATCGGGGTGCAATTTTTATGGCAAGCATTAAAGAAATCGCCCAATTGGCTAACGTTTCCCAGGGAACCGCCTCTATTGTGCTAAACGGCAAAGGAGATCAATACCGCATTTCCGCCCTCACGCAGCAAAAAATATATGAGGTTGCCAGGCAGCTCAACTATCGGCCCAATATTTCGGCCAGACGTCTTCGAAGCGGAGGCGAAACGGTACTGCCGATCATCGCTCTCTTCTGGGCGCTGGATACCCGAACCGTGTTAATCAGCCGGTTTTTGCACGGGCTGCAGAAGGAGCTTGCTTCCATAGAAAGTGAGTACGAGCTGCTCATTCAGCCTTATGTCGGCACCAAATTGAAAGAAATGCGAAGCTTGATTACGGGCACAAGGTTTAACGGTGCAATTATCGCTATTCCTACGGAAGAAGACGAGGAATTTTTGGAGCAGGCTCAATTGAATGTGCCTATCGTGCTGTATCAGAGAAGTTCGGCAAAATATGCTTCGGTGTACGTTGACAGCTACGGAACGGGGAAAGACGTTGCCGCCATGTTTGCCGCGCGGGGACACCGTAAAGTAGGGGCGCTCGTGCCGAACGTTTCGTCCAAGGCGATACGGCTTCGCAAGGAAGGCTTCTTGGCGAAAGCCGCAGAGCTCGGTCTGCATGTGGAGCCGGAGCATATCCTATTCTCCGATTTCTCGGAACGCGGAGGGTATGAGGCGATTCAGCGGATGGTTGAGACCGACGGGCAGCTGCCGTCCGCATTGTTTGTCATCAGCGATCAAATGGCGGTCGGTGCATTGTCGGCGCTGCACACCTATGGAAAGCGCGTCCCGCAGGACATCGAAATGATCGGCTATGACGACGATGAAGTGACCCGGTTTACGATCCCGTCCTTGTCAACCGTACACTTGCCTGTAGAAGAAATGGCCGGCGAGTGCGTCCGTATGCTGACGGATTTAATGCATCACAAAACGACGGGGCCGTCATCAAAAATCTTCGATGCGCATATCGTCGTTCGCCAGTCGTGCGGGGCCAATTGAATCAAGCGAAAGCGAAGGAAGACGGGCCGGGCGCTCAACCGATGGGAATCGGTTGAAGCGCCCGGTCCTTTTTTTAACCGCCGAAAGGGGCTCCGATCAGCTGCTTTTTTTCTTGCTAAAACGTTTTTACAAAAAGGATTGACGTGAAAACGTTTGTAAAATATAATAAAAACGTATTAGCAATACGATTTAGCAAAACGTATTAGCAAGAAGCGTCAGACCGCATTGCTTGCAAGGAGGTGAAGCATGGCCAGTATTAAGGAGATCGCTCAATTAGCAAACGTATCTCAAGGAACGGCATCCATGGTACTGAACGGCAAGGGCGATCATTATCGGATATCGGCCGCTACGCAGGAGAAGATTATGGAGGCGGCCAGGCGGTTAAACTATCAACCGAACATCTCGGCCAGACGCTTGCGAAGCGGTGGAGAAACCGTTCTTCCGATCATTGCGTTATTTTGGTCGATCGATACCCGAGCCGCGCTCATCAACCGGTTTTTGAAAGGGCTTCAACAATCCATCAATGCCATAGCGGATGAGCAAGAATACGAGATATTGATTCAGCCTTACGTTGGCACCAAGCTGAATGAAGTTCACAGTCTGCTAACGGGCACGCGATTTAACGGGGCGATCATTGCGAACCCGACAGAGCAGGATGAAGCGTACTTGGAAGAAGTAACCCCGATGGTGCCGATTGTATTGTACCAACGCAGTTCCAACAAATACTCGTATGTCAATGTCGACAGTTATTTGACCGGCGAGAAAGTGGCGGAGTTGTTTGCGAGCCGCGGCCATCGTCAGGTGGGAGTGATTGTACCGGACGTTTCTTCCAGCGCGATCCGGCTGCGTATGGAAGGGTTTCTGAATAAAGGACGCGAGCTGGGCATGGAAATTCAGGAGCAGCATCTGGTGTTTGAAGATTTTTCCGAAAGAGGCGGTTATCAAGCCGTGCAGCGTCTGCTCGATCATGGGAGCGCTCTTCCTACGGCGTTATTCTCCGCGAGCGACCAAATGGCGGTCGGCGCGTTGATGGCATTAAACGAAGCGGGGAAAGCGGTTCCGCAAGATGTGGAAATCGTGGGTCATGACGATGATGAAATTACGCAATACACAGTGCCGACGCTGACGACGGTTCATCTGCCCGTTGAACAAATGGCGGACGCCTGCTTCCATTTGCTGGCCGGGATGATGCAGCATCGGTATCAGCAATCCGTCAGTAAAGTGTTTGAGACGCATCTGGTTATTCGCCGGTCCTGCGGCGATTTTCAAGGAAGAACAAGCAGCTTAAATGCGGATTCGGACGTCACATAGCAGGATCGACGCTGGAACGCTTTAAGATATAACCAACAACTACGGGAGGGTTTCACGAATGAAATTCAAAAGGGTGTCGGCGATTCTTGCATCAACCGCGTTATTTACAGTATTTGCAGGTTGTTCGAACAATAGCGACCAGCCTGGCGCCGGACAGCCGGCCGCGAGCGGCGGAACGGCTTCGCAGAGCGGACCGGTCAAGATCGATTATTGGGGCGGCTGGACGGGTCCCGACCTGGAAACGATGAAAGGCTTGGTTGAAAAGTTCAATGCCGAGCAGAGCAAAATTCATGTTGAATTCAGCTCGATGCAGTGGACGCCGTTGTTTACGAAATTTTTGACCGAAATGAAGGGCGGAGAACCGCCGGAGGTTCTGGCTATGCATCCGTTCGAAATCGGACAATTTGCCGAGATGGGCGTATTGGATGCGAAAACCGTTGAGGCGGTCAAGATGAATAAAGCGGATTACTCCGAATTTGCCTGGGGCGGTACGCTGTATAAAGGAACGCAATATGCGGTGCCGCTTGATGTGCATATGCACGGTGTTTTCTATAACAAAGATCTGTTCGCTAAAGCCGGTGTAAGCGCTCCACCGACAACGGGAGAAGAACTTATCGCCGCCGCCCAGAAGCTGACGGTAGACAAGAACGGCAAGCATCCGAACGAAGCGGGCTTTGACGAGAACAACATTACACAGTACGGCTTAGGGTTCAGCATGAACCATCACGCGTTCTATCAGTTCTACGCTTTGCTCAACCAACAAGGAGACAATCCGTTCAAGGAAGATATGAAGAAGCTGGTGCTCGACGAGCAAAAAGCGGCTAAAGCTTTAGGCTTCCTGGAGGATCTGATCTTTAAATACAAAGTGGTGCCTAAAGGCCAAAAATCTCCTGTCGATGACTTTACGTCCGGCAAAGTGGCAATGATCGTGGACGGCCCGTGGCAAATGCCGAAGCTGGAAGCTTCCGGCATCCAGTGGGGCAGCGCGCCATACCCGAAAGTGTTCGATAAGCAGGCCGCATGGGGCGCAGCAGAAGTTCTGACCTTCCCGGTGAACTCGAAGGCAAGCGCGGAAGAGAAAGCCGCTGCCGTTGAATTCGTGAAATGGCTGGACAAAAACTCGGGCGATTGGGCCAAATCCGGACAGCTTCCTTCCAGCAACGCAGGTATGGAAGTCGCCAAGAAAATGCCGGGCCGCGATGCATTTGTGAACAGCCTGAACAACGCGGTTCTCTTGCCAGCGCATCCGAAAGCCGCTCAGTTGTTCTCCAGCACGGCGCCAAGCCCGATCTTGACGGCTGCGCAGGATGCTGTGTTGAACAACAAGGATCCGCTTGAAATCGTGAAGAAGCTGCAGAAGGATATGGACGCCTTGCTCGCGGAATAATCCCGATCCCACCAAGGATACGGCCGAATGAACGTTCGATCGATCGTCCGTTCGGCCGTATCCGATTCACTTATCAACTACATGTTATTTTAGCGGAAGGGTTGTAGAATCTATGAAAAAACAAGGAAAGGTTGCGGCGCTGTTTCTCTTGCCTTACTTGTTGGTCTTTCTCGTATTCCGTTTCGGACCGAGTGTGGCCGGCTTATTCGTCGGCTTTATGAAGTGGAACATCGTAGGCACGGCATCCTTCGCAGGCTTGAACAACTTTATTAAGCTGTTTCGCGATCCGATTTTTTACACATCGTTAAAAAACACATTGGTTTTTCTGCTTATGACACTGCCGCCGCTCGTTGTATTCAGCTTGCTGCTGGCGATCCTGCTTAACCAAAAATTGCGGTTTCGCAATGCGGTACGGACCATTTCGATCATTCCGTACGTCTTGATTCCGGCTGTCGTCGGGATTATCTGGAACTGGCTGTATGACAACAACTTCGGGATTTTGAACTATTATTTGAAGCTGGTCGGGCTGAACCCGGTTGAATGGCTGACGAATGAAAAATACGCGCTGTTCTCCGTAGCGATCGTGACCGTGTGGTCTTTCCTGGGCTATAACATGATTCTTTATTTGGCCGGTTTGCAGGACATTTCCAAAGACTTGTATGAGGCGTCGGAGATTGACGGAGCGAACAAGTACCAGACGTTTCTGAAAATCACGTTCCCGTTATTGAAGCCGATCACCTCAATGATCATCACGCTAACGCTCATTAACACGATTCAAGTGTTTGACCAAATTTTCGTCATGACCAACGGCGGACCAGGCACGGCGACCCTGACGCTTGTTCAATACTTGTACGGCACCGCTTTCCAAAATTACAACTTGGGTTACGGATCGGCGCTCGGTGTTGCCATCTTGGCTATCTTGATCGTGATGGTTCAAATCCAATCCAAATTGCTGAAGCTGGATGACTAGGAGTGAATGTTAGCATGAATGCGAAAAAGTTACCGGTATACCTTGTCATGATTGTCGTTAGCATCATATTCTTGTTCCCTTTGCTCTGGTCATTCCTATCGTCGCTCAAGCCGGAGGCCCAGATCGTAAGCTACCCGCCGAAATGGGTGCCGGAAGTCATTACACTGGAAAACTACACGATGGTTTTGAAAAACTATCCCTACCTTAGCTGGATGATGAACAGTGTCGGGATGACCGTCGCTTCGACTTTGTTTGTTCTCGCCTTGACGACACTCGCCGCCTATGCGTTCGGCCGCTTGCATTTTACGGGCAAGAAAGTGATCTTCACGCTCGTCGTATCGATGCTTTTAATTCCGATTCAAGCGTACATCGTTCCGTTATTTCTCTTGGTATCCAAGTTAGGCCTTCTGAACAGCTATTATGCCATTGTTCTTGTGGCGGGCGCCAACGTTACGAGTGTCTTTATTCTTACCAGCTTCTTCAAGAGTATTCCTAAAGAGCTGGAGGAAGCGGCTCGGATTGACGGCTGCCAGGATTTCGGGATTTTCGGTAAAATCATGCTTCCGCTTGCGAAGCCTGCCGTATCCACCGTCACCATTCTCATGTTCATTACGAACTGGAACAACTTCCTGTGGCCGTTGATAGCGATTCGCGAAAATTCCTTGAAGCCGCTAGCGGTCGGTATCGCACAGTTCATGGGCGGCGCCAACTCGACCGCGCAGTTTCAGTATGGGACTTCGCTGGCAGGGGCTTGTATGGCGATTATTCCGTCCATCATCGTTTTTCTTTCCCTTCAGCGGTATTTTGTTGAGGGTATAGCCAATACCGGGATTAAGGGATAGATTGTTCACAGGAGGAAATCAGCATGGAATTTACACCCGTTGTCAAAGAGCTTATTTTTGACACAAATAAGCCGTTTGCAAGCTGTCATGCCTCTCATCTGACGCTGCTGCCGAACGGTGACATTCTTGCCGCCTGGTTCGCCGGAAGCGAGGAAGGGGCGGACGATATCTCCATCTGGGGTTCGCGGCGCGAAGGCGGAATTTGGACGAAGCCGGTCCAGCTCGCGGATGAGGTGAACGAACCGCATTGGAATCCGGTGTTTCACAGGAAAGCGGACGGCGAACTCGTTCTCTTCTATAAGGTCGGTCGTTTGCTGAAGGAATGGTACACCATGGTCAAGACGTCCCGGGATGAAGGCCGAAGCTGGTCGGCGCCGGTCGAATTGGTTGCAGGAGACCGCGGAGGCCGGGGGCCGGTGCGCAACAAGCTGATCGTGCTGAAGGACGGAACTTGGCTTGCTCCCGCTTCGACGGAAGACGGCATTTGGCAGTCGTTCGCGGATCGGTCCGAGGACGAGGGGAAGAGCTGGACCAAGAGCGGAGACATTCGCATCGAAGAGCTGGACTACGGGAACATTCAGGAAGTGACGGACAGCGATATTCCGGTTTCCAAGCAATCGTTTATCGGCCGGGGCGTCATTCAACCTACGTTATGGGAATCGGAGCCCGGGAAGGTTCATATGCTGCTGCGCAGTACGGAAGGCTTCATCTATAGAAGTGATTCCGACGATGGCGGCCGTTCCTGGTGCGGCGCATACCCGACATCGCTTCCGAACAACAACAGCGGCATCGATGTGGTGAAGCTGGATAACGGTACGCTGGTACTCGCGTTTAACCCGGTCGGCGACAATTGGGGACCGAGGTCGCCCCTCGTGCTGCGCGCTTCCGAGGACAACGGTTTGACGTGGGGAAGCGAGTTTGTGTTGGAGAACGAGGCCGGGGAATATTCCTATCCCGCCATTATTGCCGAAGGAAACAACTTGTATATGACGTATACGTGGAAAAGAGAAAGTATAGCTTTTAGACAAATATCCGTGGGATGAAGCGGAATATAGATATGGAAACCTACTACGGATCGTGAGGGAGAACCGGATGATGAAACAAATTCCTGCGGGTGTGTGGCCTACAATGATCACCCCGTTCACAGAATCGAACGAGATTGATTATGACGCTTTGGAACGATTGATCGATTGGTATATCGGGCATGGCGTTGACGGATTGTTTGCGGTATGCCAGTCGAGTGAGATGTTCTTCTTAAGCAAGGAAGAGCGAGTGAAGCTTGCGGCATTCGTGAAGGAAAAGGCTGCGGGCCGAGTTCCTGTTATTGCATCGGGGCACATATCGGATAAGTACGAGGATCAGGTCGAGGAACTGAAGGCGCTTGCCGATACGGGAATCGATGCGCTTGTGTTAATTACAAACCGGCTGTCCTCGGAAGGAGAACCGGACGCGACCTGGAAGCGAAATTTGGAGAAGCTGCTGAAGGAGCTTCCGGAAGAAACACCGCTCGGATTCTACGAGTGTCCGTTCCCTTACAAAAAAATCATTTCCCCGGAAGCGCTGAAATGGTGCGCTGAAACCGGCCGTTTTCTGTTTCTGAAAGACACCAGCTGCGATGCCGAGAATATAAGATTGAAATTGGAAGCCGTTCAAGGGACCGGCTTGAATATATATAACGCGAACACGGCCACGCTGCTCGAGACGTTGAAGCTCGGCGTCACCGGGTACAGCGGCGTCATGGCCAACTTCCACCCGGAGCTGTATGTCTGGCTCATGCAAAACTGGCAGCAGAAGCCGGAGGAAGCGGATCATCTGAGCAATTTCGTAAGTATCGCTTCCTTCATCGAGAAACAATTGTATCCGGTTAACGCCAAATATTATTTGATGCTGGAAGGGGTTCTCTCCAACTATCATTGCCGCTCCAAGAACCATCTGGACTTTACGGCTACCAACCGGCTTGAGATCGAGCAGCTGCATCGCTTGTCCAAGACGGTTGCCAAGACATACGGAATTTAAAAATAAACGTTTGTTTAAAACCAAGGAGGAAAACCATGAACTCGTCCCGATTCGTAAACCGTTTGCAAGGAGATATGCCTAAGATCGGAATTCGCCCTATTATTGACGGCCGCCGAGGCGGTATCCGTGAATCGCTGGAAGAGCCGACGATGAATATGGCCATCGCTTGCGCCAAATTTTTGAGCGAAAATTTGCGTCATTCGAACGGGCTGCCGGTCGAATGCGTCATTGCCGATACGACGATTGGCGGCGTAGCGGAAGCGGCGAGAGCAGCCGAGAAATTCCGCAAGGAAGGCGTAGGCGTTACGATCTCGGTGACGCCGTCCTGGTGCTACCCGCTTGAGACGATCGATACGGATCCTTTCATGCCTAAAGCCATCTGGGGCTTTAACGGGACGGAAAGACCGGGTGCCGTATACTTGGCATCGGCGCTGGGGGCGCATAATCAGAAAGGGCTGCCGGCCTTCAGCATTTACGGCAAGGATGTTCAGGATATGGGCGACAGCTCGATTCCGGAGGACGTTCAAGAGAAGCTGCTGCGCTTTGCCAAGGCGGGCCTTGCCGTCGCTACGATGCGGGGCAAGTCATATTTGGCGCTCGGCACTGTGTCCATGGGGATCGCAGGCTGCATCGTGGACGAATCGTTCTTCCAAGACTATTTGGGCATGCGCAATGAGTATGTGGATATGACGGAATTTGTCCGGCGGATGGAACGGGGAATTTACGATAAGGAAGAATTCGAACGCGCTTTGGCATGGACCAAAGAAAATTGTCATATCGGCGCAGATGTGAATCCTCCTGAGCTGAAGAGAACCGACGAACAGAAGGAGCAAGATCTGGAGACGGTTGTCAAAATGACGCTGATCGCCCGCGACCTGATGATCGGGAATCCGAAGCTCGCGGAGATGGGCTACGAGGAAGAGGCGCTCGGACATAACGCGATCGCCGCCGGTTTCCAAGGACAGCGCGCCTGGACCGATCACTTTCCGAACGGCGACTTTATGGAAGCGATATTGACCAGCTCGTTCGATTGGAACGGCATTCGCGAACCGTTCATAATGGCTACCGAGAACGATAACCTCAATGCGGTCACGATGCTCTTCGGTCACTTGTTGACGAACAGCGCGCAAATATTCGCCGATGTGCGTACGTATTGGAGTCCGGAAGCGGTCAAGCGCGTGACGGGACATGAGCTGACCGGGCCTGCTGCCGGCGGGATCATTCACTTGATCAACTCCGGACCTGCGGCACTGGATGCGACTGGCGAGCAAACAATCAACGGACAGCCGGCCATGAAGCCATTCTGGGACATTACGGACGATGAAGTGAAGAAATGCCTGGATGCGACGAAGTGGTGTCCGGCAGTCGATTTCTTCCGCGGAGGCGGGTATTCGACAGACTTCACGACGCGTGGCGGCATGCCGATGACGATCGCACGGATTAATCTGATTAAAGGCGTCGGCCCGGTCCTGCAGCTTGCAGAGGGCTATTCGGTCGAGCTTCCCGAGGACGTTCACGATGTGCTTGACCAGCGCTCCAACCCGACTTGGCCGACGACCTGGTTCGTGCCGAAGCTTACCGGGAAAGGCGCATTCAAAGACGTCTATACGGTCATGAATAACTGGGGCTCGAATCATTGCGCCGTCAGCTACGGTCATGTCGGCGGAGATTTAATTACGTTAGCTTCGATGCTGCGGATTCCGGTGTGCATGCACAACGTTCCCGAAGATCAAATATTCCGTCCTAGCGCATGGTCGGCGTTCGGTGTGAATGAGCCGGTGGGAGCCGATTATCGGGCATGCTCGACCTTCGGCCCGTTGTACCGTTAGAACGGAGGAACATGCGATGGGAAAACGATATGCGATAGGAGTCGATTACGGGACGGAGTCCGGCAGAGCCGTCATCGTTGACGTCGACAACGGTGAGGAGCTTGCCGTCCACGTGACGCCGTATCCTCACGGTGTGATCGATGAACGCTTGCCGGGGTCCGGCAAGCCGCTGGAGCCGAACTGGGCGCTTCAGCATCCGGACGATTACATGGAGGTCCTAAGACGGTCGGTTCCCGAGGTGCTGCGCATTTCGGGGGTTGATCCGGCGCAAGTGATCGGCATCGGGATTGATTTTACGGCGTGCACCATGCTCCCTGTCGATGAGGACGGCAATCCTCTATGCGATCAAGAGGCTTACCGCGATGAGCCGCATGCGTATGTCAAGCTGTGGAAGCATCATGCGGCGCAGGACGAAGCCAACCGGATTAATGAAACGGCCGAGGCGCGGGGCGAGCTGTTCTTAAGCCGGTACGGCGGTAAAACCTCGTCGGAATGGATGGTCGCCAAAGCGTGGCAAATCATGAATGAGGCTCCTGAAGTGTATGAGGCGGCCGACCGGTTTATGGAGGCTGCGGACTGGACGGTTCTTCAACTAACCGGCAATCCGGTCCGCAGCAGCTGCGGCGCAGGCTACAAAGCATTCTGGCATAAAGCGGACGGCTATCCTTCGCCCGACTTCTTCAAAGCTTTGGATCCGAAGCTTGAACGATTCGTGGAAACGAAGCTGGCGGGCGACGTCGTGTCGCTTGGAACGAAAGCCGGCGAATTGACGGCGGAAGCGGCTGATATGCTGGGGCTGCGTGCCGGAACGGCAGTTGCCGCCAGCATCATCGACGCGCACGCGGGCGTTCCGGGTACCGGGGCCGTTCGCTCGGGTCAAATGGTCATGGCCATGGGCACCTCATTGTGTCATATGCTGCTGAGCGACAAAGAAATTCATGCCGAAGGCATCAGCGGTGTCGTGGAAGACGGCATCATTCCCGGGCTTTACGGGTATGAGGCGGGTCAGCCCGCGGTAGGGGATCTGTTCGGCTGGTTTGTTGACCACCAGGTGCCCGGCTACGTGCTGGAAGCGGCGGCAAGCGAAGGGCTCAGCGTTCACGGCTGGTTGGAACGACGGGCAGCGGAGCTGAAGCCCGGCGAGCACGGCTTGCTGGCGCTCGATTGGTGGAACGGCAACCGTTCCGTGCTGGTGGATGCCGATTTAAGCGGCATGATCGTCGGATTGACGCTCCAGACGAAGCCGGAGGAAATTTACCGTTCCTTATTGGAAGCAACCGCCTTCGGCACACGTAAGATTATCGATACGTTCGAGGCGGCGGGCGTCGAGGTGAACGAACTGTTCGCCTGCGGAGGCTTGCCGCAGCGCAACCGTCTGCTGATGCAAATTTATGCAGACGTGACCGGCCGTGAGATCAAGATTGCCGCGTCGACCCAAACCCCTGCGCTTGGGGCGGCGATGTTCGGAGCCGTGGCTGCGGGGGCCGAACGCGGCGGCTACGACAGTATAGCCGAGGCTGCTGCGAAGATGGCGCATGTACGTGAGGAAACGTATCTCCCGAATGCTGCGAACAAGGCTGTTTACGACGAGCTGTACGCGGCTTACAACCGGCTGCATGATCTATTTGGCCGGGGCGGCTGTCAAGTGATGAAAGAGCTTCTGAGCATCAAGCGACTGCAAAGTGAAGCGTAACGGATAGAGAAATAGAAGAAACGCCTTCATCAGAACCTTTACCGGGTTTGATGGAGGCGTTCATTGTTTTGAGGAAATCCTTTTTTTGACATGGGGAAAATTAATCGGTAACATGATTTTGAATAACGATAACCAACTGTTGGGCAAATAAGGAGGAATCGAGAAAATGGAAATTATATACCATGGACATTCTTGCGTTCAAATCGTAACCGGGGACAAATCGCTCATCATCGATCCGTTCCTGCGGGGCAACGCCCTGGCGGTAACCAAACCTGAGGACATTAAGACGGACGCGGTTCTTCTGACACATGCGCATATGGATCATATATTGGATGCGGAGCCGATCGCCAAAGCCAATGATGTGCCGGTCGTAGCCACGTTTGAGCTTGCAGCCTACATGTCCTGGAAGGGACTCCGGACGATTGGCATGAATACGGGGGGAACCGTCGATCTGGGTTTTGCGAAGGCAAAAATGATTCAAGCGTTCCATAGCTCGGGGATCGTGCTGGAGGACGAGCAGCGAATTGTGTACGGCGGCATGCCGGGCGGCTTTATCGTTACCGCGGAGGGCATTACCGTACTTCATGCGGGTGACACGGCGCTTTACGGCGATATGAAGATGATTGGAGACCGTCATTCGATTGACGTTGCCTTCATTCCCATGGGCGACCATTATACGATGGGACCTGAAGATGCCGTCCAAGCGGCGGAATGGTTCGGGGCCAAGCTGGTCGTACCGGTCCACTATGATACGTTCCCGGCTATTCGGCAGGACGCTGAAGCGTTCGTTCGCAGGCTGGAGGAAAAAGGTATACAAGGCCGGGTGCTCAAACCGGGCGAGCAAATGACGGTTAAATCGTAACCCTGTACGACTATCGGCTTTTCAAGAATCGGTACAAGGCAACTCGGCGTTCTAGGCGAATTTGCTTTGTCAAATATCAGGCACGAATGTATCTGTTTCGAAAGGGCTCCGTATAGGAGCCTTCTTTTTTTATGTGCCGGAGATGAACGGTACCACTATGGAGGAATTTTGTCGAAATTTGTTTCAAAATGTAGTATATTGACGGAAAATAGATTGATAAGTATCCAATCATGGAATAAGATGAAGAGAAAGTTGTGTAAGCGTTTGATTTTGGAACAAACCATTGTGGTGAAGATCGTGTTGCTTGGGAAATTAACGGATAAAGAAGGTGAACATGCTGGACGCTTTATTACGAACCTGCCGGTTGAATTCATTGATTATAGAATCGTTGTCCGAACCTGCCGTATTTATAAACAAACAGGGCGCTATTCATTTTGTAAATCAATCATGGATTAACTTTCCGATCCATAGCGGCGAGAAATTAGATGCCTATCTCGGTATACGTTATTTGAATTTATATGATGGCGACGACGATCTTAAGCAAGGGATCGCCCGTGTAATGTCTGCAGGTCTGCCGTCTTACAAACATGAGTTTGCTGTGCAAATCAATGAGGATAAACAATATTTTTTAATGAAGGCAACGCCTATCGAGGATCATGGAACCGGGATTTTGGGCGTTTTCATGATTTATTTTAATATTACAAATCAAAAAAAATTGGAGCAAATGTTAAGAAAAAAAGAAGAGCAATACCGGCTCATTGAAGAACACTCGCAAGATATGATCAAAATCACAGATATTCACGGCAAGATCGAGTATGTATCTCCATCCCATCAGCACCATACCGGACATTGTAACGATGAATTCGACATCTTCCATTACTTACACGAAGATGATGTAATTAAATTGAAAGAAACGTATCGAGAGATGATACAAACGAAAGACTCGTATGTGCTGGAAATTCGGAACAAGATCAGGAACGGTCAATGGGTCTGGTATGAAGCCGCATGTTCCCCGATCTTGTCGGACGAAGGCGAAGTCCATCAAATTTTAATCGTTTCGAGGGATATCACCGTTAGAAAACAAACCATGCAAGAATTGGAATTTATGGCGTATCACGATTATTTAACAGGGCTTTATAACCGCCGGAAGATCAAACTCATTTTGGATGAGACGCTGGAGGAGGCGGTTCGCCAAAATGAAGATTTTGCTTTGCTGATTATGGACATCGACCAATTTAAAACCATCAATGACACGTATGGCCATGATGTAGGCGACATGGTTTTGAAGGAGTTTTCCAATCGCTTGCTGAACTGCAAGCGGGAAGGTGACTTTGTAGGCCGATTAAGCGGAGACGAATTTACCGTTATCATGAAAAACATTCATGGCAAACAGGAAATAACCGCTTTTATACACCTGTTCCTGCAATCGCTGGGGGACCCCTTTCCTGTGCCGGATTTAAATGACGGCATCATCGTAAATTCAAGTATAGGGTACTCTATATATTCGGAGCATGGAACCAACATGATGAAGCTTTTTAAACATGCGGATATTGCGTTGTACAAGGCAAAGAAGAAAAGTAAAAAGGGCAGAGGCAAGTCTGCCTTGCTCAATAGACAAATATGAGCTGGTTGTATCGGCAAGTGTCGGTATAAGCAGTTACCCCCGAGGATGCTCCCATTCTTAAAGATCTGATGAAAAACGCCGCCATCGCCATGTATGATCCTGAGTTTTGTAGAAGCACAAGGGGATTCGTTTAATTACGGTTCCCTTTTTGTCGTGGTTTTCAAAATGAAAGAAGACAGTTGACACTTTAAACTGTTACAAATATAATGACAGTAAGCGAACTGTTACTAAAACGATCTCAGATAGGTTGGCTTAGTAAAAAGAAAGAGGTGACCGGATATGAATCCAGCAAACGATGCGTTGATTAGAGAAGGCGATTGGGTAAGCGGCACATCCGTTAAGGATGAAAAATTTATCGGATACGTCGAGTCGATGAACGAAAATGGCGAACTGAAGGTTGTGGTGACACAATGCGACCTTCAGGAAACGGTGGGTACGACCATCGAAACCAAGCTTGCCAGAGTAAAGAAGTTGCCGGCCTACACACCGTCAGCTCCGGAAGAAGTGCGCAGTTTGATTGAACTTGCTCTGATGACGCATGATAAAGAATGGTTCGAACAACTGAGAGCCAGGCAGTCTGCAGCCTCCGCAACCGGATCGGCTGGCCGGCAGCACACCCATCATGCGCCTGCTTCAAGGCTGTTTGGAACGGCTCCAAAAAATCGGAGCGGGTCCTGATGAAATGCTAAAAAGCATGAAACCAGAACAAACTAGCTACAGATATTGTTTATAAATTGGGGAGGAATCATACCTTTGGACACAAAATACAAGCCTTTATTCGAAACTTTTAAGTTTAAAAGCGGCATTCAACTGAAAAATCGCATCGTGATGGCGCCAATGACCAACTTCTCATCGCACGAGGATGGCACAGTCAGCGACGCGGAAGTCAGCTACTATGCCCGCCGGTCGAACGGGGTCGGCATGGTGATTACCGCCTGCACCTATGTAACCCCCAACGGCAAAGGATTTCAAGGTGAGTTTGCCGGCGACCGCGACGAGATGATTCCAAGTTTACGTCGTCTGGCTGAAACGATTAAGGAACAAGGTGCCAAGGCTGTCCTGCAAATTTTTCACGGCGGCCGGATGTGTCCCCCGGAACTGGTTGACGGCGATGTCGTAAGCGCCAGTGCCGTTGCTTCGGAACAGGAAGGAAGCGTCGTGCCGAGAGCTTTGTCTGATTCGGAGATCGAGGCGATTGTTCGCGATTTTGGAGAAGCTACCCGCCGGGCTATCGAAGCCGGATACGATGGCGTCGAAATTCATGGAGCCAACGGTTACTTGATCCAACAGTTTTTCTCCCCGCATTCCAACCGCCGCGAAGACCGCTGGGGAGGAAGCTTGGAGAAGCGCATGACCTTCCCGTTAGCTGTTGTGGAGGAAGTGAAGCGGGTTGTGGCCAAGCACGCGAAGCAACCGTTTCTGGTGGGCTACCGCTTTTCCCCGGAAGAAGCGGAAACTCCCGGGATCACGATGGAGGATACGCTGCAATTGGTCGATGCGTTAGCGGACCGGGATCTCGACTACATCCATGTATCGTTAATGGATTTCTGGTCCAAACCTAGACGTGGCGCAGACGAAAGCAAGTCTCGGATCGAATGGATCCGCGAGCGTGCCGGTAACCGTGTGCCTGTCATCGGCGTAGGCTCGCTTCACAGTGCGGATGACGCGCTGAAAGCTTTGCAAACGGGAATTCCGCTCATTGCTCTGGGCCGCGAGCTCATTATCGAGCCCGATTGGGTTGTGAAAGTAGCCGAAGGCCGGGAGTCGGATATCCAAACTACCTTAACGAAAGACGATCAGGAGCGTCTGGTCATCCCGGATCCGCTGTGGCAGGCCATCATGCATACGCCGGGCTGGTTTCCGGTCGTTTAACCCCTGACCGCTTTAAGCAATTGAAGACAGGCAGTCCCTTGCGAACGGCCTGTCGCGCACTAGCGTTTCGAACGGAACGCAAACAGCCCCGCTACCTGCAACGGTAACGGAGCTGTTTTTTTATATAGGATCAATCATAGCCGTTCTTATTTTTTTACTTGGCAAAAATGTGCTTGCCGATTTTTACGGTTTGCGGGCGGGACCAAATCCACGCGCTGGTCGCCGTATCCGGATTGAAATAATAAAGCGAATTGTTTGTAGGGTCCCAGCCGCGAACAGCGTCCTGTGCCGCCAAATAAGCGGTTTTGTTAGGCGTTAACCAATATTGGCCGTCATCGACTGCTGTGAACGCTCCCGGCTGAAACACGACATCGCGGATATTGTCCGGGAATTGGGCGGATTGAATCCGGTTCATGACTACAGCCCCAACGGCAACTTGTCCTTTATAAGGTTCTCCGCGGGCCTCGCTATTAATAATTTTGGCCATAACGTCCAGTTCGCTTCGGTTCAGCGAATACTTTTTTAAGGCTTTCCAGGTATTTGGGCCAACGACGCCGTCTGGCGCCAAGCCGTAATCTTTTTGGAATTTACGAACCGCCGTTAAGGTTTGGGTTCCGAACTGTCCATCTAACGCCGTTTGATAATATCCTAATGTTTTTAAACGGAACTGTAAGTCCCACACATCCCCGTTTGACGTCCCTTTGGTTAATACCGCAGGCTTCGTTGCCGCCTGGGCGTGCCCTTCATGAAATGTGCCGGCACTTATGAGCAGTACCGCGACAAGAAAGGCGAATGCTTTCATTCGCATCATGGATGATCCTCCCCTTTCCTTCACCCATTATAAATTAATAAAATTTGTGTTCAATACATAAATGATGGAAATCAGTCGTCCGACCTTGCTGCTGCTGCTGATGTTTCGCAACCTCGTTACCGTAATCGGAAAGCGTAACAAAAGCGGATCGTTCATCATACTTGTAATGTATTCGGAGCAGTTCCTGCAAGGCTGCGGAAGGAGGAATCTCGGTGGGCGCTGTTGTGGCAATTGTAGGAGAAGGGCTGCTGGCGGACTTCGTGTGCGAAGCCTTGTCCGGCCCGCACCAAGTCTTTCGTCAGACGGATTTCAAGGCAATTGTACCGGAAGCGGCGGAATTGGTGCTGGTGCTGCAGGATGATTGGAACGCTTCCGTCAATCAGGAAGCGGAAGCGGCACTGCAGCCCAGCGGCAAGATTTGGCTTAGCGGCTTCGCTTCATCGGACGAGGGCGTAGTCGGACCACTGGTTCGACCGGGTACGCCGGGATGCTCCCAGTGTGCGGACATGCGCCGGCAAATGGCGGGACGCGGTCAGGAGATGTCGGAGCTGCAGATGATGCTGCTGGTGAACGGGGGAATGCCGCGTCAGCGGCGGGCGTCCCGAACAGCGCTTTGGCAGCTGAGCCGCCTGCTTGCAGCGGAGGCCCGGAGGGTGCTGCAGGGCGGCCGGGCCCGCTCGGAAGGACGGGTCTATCTCATGAACATGAACACGCTGGAGAGCTCGCTTCACTTCTTTCTGCCCGACCCGTTGTGTCCGGTTTGTGGGCGGATACCCGACGATACACCGGCGGCATCCCGAATTTCGCTGCAGCCTAATCCTAAGATCAGCGCCTCCAGTTATCGCTGCCGTCCGCTGGACGACCTGAAGAAAGTTCTCGTTAAAGACTATCTGGATGACCGGACCGGTCTTCTGAAAGGGAAGAGGATTGATCTCGTGTCGCCGTTTGCCAATGTTTGCGTGAGCTTGCCGTTGTTCGCGCAAGATGAGATAACGGCCGGCCGAACGCATTCGTATGTGGAAAGCGAGCTGACTGCTATATTAGAGGGCTTGGAACGAAACTGCGGGATGGCTCCCCGCGGCAAGCGGACCGTGATGAATGACAGCTACCGCCATGTGGCGGAGCAAGCGCTCAATCCGGTCACGGTAGGGGTATATACGAAGGAACAGTATGCGCAGCCCGATTTTCCGTTCCAGCCGTTTGATCCGGACCGGCCCATCGATTGGGTTTGGGGCTATTCGTTCCTGCGGGAACGTCCGATTCTGGTTCCGGAGCTGCTTGCCTATTACAGCGTAGGTTTTGGGGAAGGGTTTGTGAACGAAGCATCCAGCGGTTGCGCGCTGGGTGGAAGTTTGGAAGAGGCCGTGTTATACGGCATATTGGAAGTGGTGGAACGCGACTCGTTTCTGATGACCTGGTACGCGCAGCTGCCTGTACCGCGCCTGGATCCTTATTCAGCGGGCGATCGGCAATTGCGGCTGATGGTCGACCGTCTGCAGGCGGTGACCGGGTATAAGCTGCATTTGTTTAACACAACGATGGAGAATGGAATTCCGAGCGTAGTGGCCATCGCCAAAAACAGCAAACCGGCGGGAGTGAATCTCATCTGCGCGGCCGGGGCTCATTTGGACCCGGTAAGAGCCGCGAAGAGTGCGATTCATGAGCTGGCCGGCATCCTGCCGATGCTAGGCGAGAAATTGGAGACAAACCGGGAAGATTATGTACCTATGCTGCACGATGCGTCCCTGGTGCGGCAGATGGAAGACCATTCCATGCTGTACAGCTTGCCTGAAGCCGAGGAGCGCCTGCATTTTTTACTGGATGGCAGCCGCCCTCTGCGCACGTTTGATGAGGAGTTCAAGCTGAAAGACAGGCGTGCGGATTTGACCGATGATCTGAAGGACGTCATTCAGACGTTCGGCCGGTTGAACCTCGAGGTGATTGTCATCGACCAGTCCACGCCGGAAACGTTACGAAACGGATTATATTGTGTCAAGGTGCTGATTCCGGGGATGCTGCCGATGACATTCGGGCATCACCTGACCCGCTTGGCGGGACTGGAAAGAGTACTGACCGTACCGGCAGAGCTGGGGTTTAGGAAGCAGCGTTTGGCTATCGATCAGCTGAACCCGCATCCGCACCCGTTTCCCTAACCTGAAAGGCATGGCAGGTGAAGAAAGGACCTTGCCGTCAACAAGATCCTTTCTTCGGATCGATTATAAGAGCCAGCCGCGAAGAACAATAACAAGCAGAATGAACAGAACAAGGATGACGCCCGTGCTAGTGAACCCTCCGCAAGAACCGCCGCCTAAAAATCCCCTAGATAACGCCTCCTTTCCTTAGGAAGTGGTTGGCGGGAGGCGTGCTCTTTTCTTGGACTCCGTGTAAAATGTGTCCGGGAAATCTTGATCCCGGCTTTGATTCGTTGGCGGCAAAGGGGCGGCCGCATATGCAAATACTCCCATTATTGCGTAAGATAGTACATCACAATAAGAGAGGGAGGAACGGCATGTTCGTATATGCGGCATTAGGCGATTCCATTACGTTTGGTCAAAATGCAAGTTCCGTCGAGCGAATGTATCCCAGCCTGATCATTTCCATGCTGCGTTCCAAAGGCATACAAGCCAAACGAATCGTGCTCGCTCGTCCGGGATGGACAAGCGCTGATCTGGTAGATGCATTGGATACGGATCCTTATCCGTTTCGTTTCGTCGATACGGTGACGGTATGGATCGGCGGGGTTGATCTCATTAGCGGCGGCTTGCAAATGCTTCAAGGCTCCGGCAAGTCTGGTTTGGAAGCGATGATTCGCCAATATGAAAGAAGACTCGGTGCCATACTCCGCCACATCCGCACGGCCGGATCGTGCGACGTGGTCTGCTGCACCCAGTATAACCCGTTTCCGAACAGTCCGATCGCCGTGACCGGCATAGGCTTGCTGAATCAGGTCATCAGCGGAACGGCTGCCCGAACCGGCTGCTGCGTTGCCCGTGTGGATCAATGGTTCTCCGGTAACGAGCCGCATTTGATTGACGGCTACCGGAGCGGCAGCGTCGAGGAGGTTCCCCGCGGAATCACAGCGGTGCATCCGAACGATAACGGGCACAGCGTCATCGCGGCAGGCCTTTTACCCATCGTTTATTCGGGCCGGAAGCGTTAAAAGCCGAAGAACTAGGGGGATTTATATGGCCCGGGGCAACTCCGATGCGCCACCCGGCAAACGACCGGCTCAGCGCGTGTAAAATGGCTGTCGCCGGCCTCCTAACCGCTGTATTTTTTCCTGTAATGGCTTAAGGCCAGAAGCGGCCAAATGTACCGATAGCTGTGGTAATGCATATAAAATGCACCCGGAAGGCCCGCCCCGGTAGGATAAGCGGCGGCCCAACCGTCCTCGCTCAATAGGGCGAGGAGCCTTTGCATGCCTTTCTCCACTTCGGGAACCGGCTTCGGATGAAAGGCGATCAGGGCGTCCAGCGCCCATGCGGTTTGCGACGGCGTACTGGCCCCGAGCGGCACATACCGCATAAGCCGATCGCTTCTGCAGGATTCTCCCCAGCCGCCGTCGGGATTCTGGATGCTGCTTAGCCAGCTGACGCCTCTTTGCACAGCGGGATGGCCCGTGTCTACCCCCGCCGAGATCATTCCCGTCATCGCGGCCCATGTGCCATATATATAGCAAATCCCCCAACGTCCGTACCACGAGCCGTCCTCTTCCTGATGATCGATCAGCCAATCTGTTCCGCGGCGAACGAAAGGGTGCTTTAGGCCGAGCCCCGCCGTATTCCCCAAAAATTCCAAGGTTCGTCCCGTCAAATCGGCTGACGAAGGGTCGATAGCCGTCGCTTGGGCTCCGTCGATCGGGAGCCAAGCGAGCAGCTTGTTATCCGTGTCTCGTTCGAATGCGGGCCATCCTCCATCGCGATTTTGCATCGACAACAGCCAATTCAGTCCGCGGTTCCATGCATCCCGGCTGGGGGGATCGCTCTGCGCCAACCGCTTGATCGCTCTTAACGCTGCTGTCGTATCGTCCACATCGGGATTGATCGTATTGGAGTCCGAAAACCCCCAACCACCCGGTACGGGATTCCGGTTATGGAGGCTCCAATCGCCCAAAGTCCGCTGTTGCTTGGAAACGATATAAGAGGCGGCGCTCCGGATCGCCTTGCTTTCGGGGGCAACCCCGGCTTCCTGCAGCGCGTGGGACAGTAATGCGGTATCCCAGACGGCCGATGGCGAGTTTTGCAGAAACATCTTCCCGTCCGAGCTGCAGACCATGGCCGTTAAGCCCCGAACCGCACGGGTAATGACCGGATGCTGCTTGTCATAGCCGAGCGCGAGCAGTGCGAAGATCATCAGAAATGTGCAGCTTGCATAGCTGTAGAGCGTTCCGTCCGGCTCGATCCTCTCCAGCATGTATTGCTCCGCCCGTTTGGCAGCGGCCATATGCAGCTTGCCAGGGATGCCGACGAGCTTCCCCAGGCCCGCCTTGATTTCATCAAGCAAGGCTTGAAAGCCGTCTGCGGGCTGTCGTTGACCGGCCGGGCCCGACGGGTCCAGGCTGCCTGACCGGGCGGCCGACAAGTCGGACAAGTCGGACAAGTCGGACAAATCGGGGGAGGCTTGCGTTTTCATAGCGAATCGGCGATCGGCCATGAGAAGAATGGGAGCAAGATGCACTCTCGCATAAGCGGAAAAATCGAAAAAGTTAAGCGGGAAAGACGGAGGGAGCAGCAAAAATTCAAGAGGAATGAAGAGTGAAGCCGGCCATGGATATTGACCGGTGGCCGCGAGCAGCACGATGGTCAGCAGGCTGTCGATGCTGCGGACCCCGCCTTTTGACAAGATGTACTGCTTGGCTTTCCTCATCGACTCGTCCGATGTGGCACTGTATCCCGAATACAAAAGCGCATAGTAAGCTTCCACCGTGGCGGACAAGTTCCCTTCCTCTTCATCGTGAAACAATTTCCAGGAACCGTCGGCTTGCTGGGCAGCTGCAATCCGGTCGTGCAGCTGCCGGATCAGGCTTTCGTCGGGCTCCTGCAAGGTTCGCAGGACAACGATCATATAGGCATCTGTTACCGTTCCGTTCTCAAAGCAAAAGCGCCATGACCCGTCTTCCTTCTGCAGCCGCAAAAGCTCTTCCGTCAGGCGCTGGATTTCCGAGTTTGTCTCGCTCATCGTATCCATCCGAGCATCCACCCTCCCTTGTCCCCTCGTTCCCCTTGAACCAATCGCGCCAATCAGCATCGCATACGTTCGCAGTTGATCGTCTTCTCCATTATATGAAAGGTGATGCGGATAACATGCGATTCCGATTTTCTTCGTCGTTTCCGGTAGAAACTGGTAGGCTGGTGTTTACACTAGCTTTACAAGAGGTTAAATAATCAGAAAGTCGATTCATCCAAGAGGGGGGGATCCGGTTGATCAGTTTTCATCAGGTTCAGAAGCATTACGGCAGCTTTCACGTCTTAAAGGATATTAATCTGCGCGTCAACCTAGGGGAAGTCGTGGTCGTCATCGGTCCCTCGGGCTCCGGCAAAAGCACATTGGTTCGATGCATCAACCAGTTGGAGAAGATTACGAGCGGCGACCTGATTGTCGATAACGTGAAAGTGAACGGCAGGGGCACCGACTTGAACAAGCTGCGCCGGGAGATCGGCATGGTGTTTCAACACTTTAATTTGTACCCGCACAAAACGGTTCTGCAGAACATTACGCTGGCACCCGTCAAGGTGCTTGGGGTATCGGAGACCGAAGCGAAAGAAACGGCGATGTTCTATCTGCAGAAGGTCGGCATCGCCGAGAAGGCCGGCAGTTATCCGGCGCAGCTGTCGGGCGGCCAGCAGCAGCGGGTGGCGATCGCCCGGGGACTGGCGATGAAGCCGAAGATCATGCTGTTCGACGAGCCCACCTCGGCACTCGATCCCGAGACGATCGGAGAAGTGCTCGATATTATGAAGACGCTGGCCAAGGAAGGGATGACCATGGTTGTCGTGACGCATGAAATGGGCTTTGCCCGCGAAGTGGCCGACCGCATCGTCTTCATGGATCAAGGGCGAATTTTGGAGGAAGCGCATCCGCGCGATTTCTTCTCCCAACCTCGGGAAGAACGGGCGCGTTTATTTCTTAGCCGTATCCTCAATCACTAATTTCATGAGAAAAGGGTGGATGAACGATGAAAAAAACGTGGAAAAGCATGGTAGGTCTCAGTTTGGCTGTTGTCTTAAGCGCGACGGCATTAGCCGCATGTACGCGGGTGGAGCCGGCGCCAAGCGCGAAACCGGAAGACAAAGCGCAGGTTACGCCTGCGGCAGGCACGCTCGCTGAAATGAAGAAGCGCGACAAATTCGTCGTCGGGGTCAAGTACGATCTGAACTTGTTCGGGCTGAAGGATCCGGGCACCGGCAAGGTCGAAGGCTTCGATATCGACATCGCCAAGGCGATCGCGAAGAAGGTGCTCGGCGACGAGAACAAAATCGAGCTGAAGGAAGTAACGTCCAAGACGCGGATTCCGATGCTGCGCAACGGCGAGATCGATGCGATCATCGCGACGATGACGGTTACGGAAGAACGCAAGCAAGAGGTCGACTTCTCCGACATTTACTTCATGGCCGGCCAGTCGTTCCTCGTGAAGAAGGACAGCCCGATCAACGGAATCGCCGATATCAAGAAAGGCACGAAGGTTGTGACGGCTAAAGGCTCGACATCCGCTGTGAATGTTCGCGCCAAGGCGCCTGACGCCACGGTGCTTGAGTTCGAAAACTATGCGGAAGCGTTCACGGCGCTCAAGGCCGGGCAAGGCGACGCGCTGACGACCGATAACGCGCTGCTCTACGGGATGGCCAAGCAAGATCCGAACTACCGTGTCACGGAAGGCGCATTTACCGAAGAACCGTATGGCATTGCAATCAAGAAAGGCGATCAGGAGTTCGTCACGCTCGTCAACGATACGTTGAAAGAGCTGAAGAATAACGGCGAATACGACAAGATCTATGAGAAATGGATCGGATCGAAGCCTGCGAAATAATGTAAAGATGTGATGCAGAAGGAGAAGGGAGCTTGACGAATGCTTGATCTTACCGTGCTGACAGAGCATTGGGGGATGTACGCGGAAGGGTTCGGCAACACGGTCAAGGCAAGCGTCTTGGCGCTGATCGGCAGCTTCGTTCTCGGAACGGTGTTCGCCGTATTCCGCATAGCGCCTTACCGTGTGTTGAATTGGGCGGGTACCGCTTATGTGGAATTTGTTCGAAACATCCCGCTCATTCTCGTCGTATTCGTATTCTTCGTCGGCTTGCCCGCCGTAGGCGTCCGGCTTGATTCGTTCACAGCCGGAACGCTTGGGCTTACCGTATACACGGCGGCCTTCATCGCCGAGACGGTTCGCGCGGGGATTCTCTCCGTGTCCAAAGGCCAGATGGAAGCGGCCCGATCGTCGGGCCTGACGTACATCCAAGCGATGCTTCATGTCATTTTGCCGCAGGCCATCAAAATCGTGATTCCTCCGATCGGCAACCAGTTTATTAACCTGGTGAAGAACTCCTCGATTCTCGGCGTCATCGCCGGTCTCGACTTGATGTACTTCGGCGATCTTATCTCTACAAGGACGTTCATTACGTTTGACGTCTACATCATTGTCGGCTTATTCTATCTCGTTCTAACCGTTCCGCTCAGCCTGATGGTCGGGTACCTGGAGCGGCGTTTAGAGACGAACCGCTAAGGGGGGAGATCCATGGATTTTACAGGAGCGTACTCTCCCGAGCATCTGTCGTTCTTGCTCCAAGGATTTGGGGTCACGCTGGAAGTAGCCTTCTACTCGATCGTGCTTAGTTTTATCGTCGGGACCGTGCTCGGCGTTGTGCGTTACGCCAAAATTCCCGTCCTCTCGCAGGCGGTGGTATTGGCTGTGGAAACCGTACGGAACCTGCCGCTGCTGTTGATCATCTTCTTCACGTACTTCGCATTGCCGGAAATCGGCTTTAAGCTGGATAAGATGTTCGCCGCCGTGCTGGCCCTCGTTATTTTCGAGTCGGCGATGATCTCCGAGATCGTGCGAAGCGGGCTGAAGTCGGTCGAGAAGGGGCAGATCGAAGCGGCCCGGTCGTCGGGGCTGAACAATGTCCAGACGCTGTGGCATATCGTACTGCCGCAAGCGCTGCGGCGCATGGTGCCGCCGATCGTCAGCCAGTTCATCTCCTTGCTCAAGGACACCTCGCTGGCGGTCGTCATTGCCCTGCCGGAACTGATGAACCATGCGCAAATCATTAACGGCCGCAATGTAAACTATGTGATTCCGATCTTTGTATGCGTAGCGGTCATGTATTTTGCCGTTAACTATGCTTTGTCGGTGCTGTCCAGGCGGCTCGAGCGACGCGTTTCCTAAATTTCATTGGTGTTAAAGATCGCCATTTCTTAGTAATATAGGAATGGGGGTCTTATTTTTTATCGAAAAGAGGGAGCATGTGCGCGAGCGACTTGCCATCTTAACCATCATTATGTTCGCGACGGCGTTCTTCGGGGAAATGAAAGTAAATCCGTTCGGAGGCTCGTTCCGGTTCTCGTTAGGCATCGCCGCCTTCTTCTTCGGCTTACTGTGGTTTCGTTCCGTTCCCGTTATCCCCACCGGCTTGCTGACCGGCGCGTTCATCTTGTGCTTTCGTCTCAGTTTCGATCAATTTTTTTACGGTATCGCCTATACGGACAGTTTACAAGCCCACTTGCCGTCGGCCGTTTATTACGTCAGTTTTACGCTGTTGATCCATATGAGCCGGGCGCGACGGCACCTGGAATTTCCGTTTCGGGTCGGGTTAATCGGCACGGCGGTCGATTTTACTTCCAACATGGTCGAACTGCTGGTCCGCTACTCGCTGGGCGATCATATCTCGCCGACCTGGCAAAGCATCTCGCTTCTGCTGCTTTTCGCGTCCCTGCGCAGCATGTTCGTTGTAGGGCTGTATAACAATTTCTCCATTCGCCAATTGCGCGCCGTAGGCAAGGTTCGTCAGCAGGAATTGGAACGGCTTCGGATGATTAATACGAATCTCTATGAAGAAACCTTTTATTTGCGCAAATCGATGGCCCACCTCGAGGAAATTACGCGTAAAAGCTATCAGTTGTATAAGCGGTTGTGCGAGACGGATCATCAGGACGCTTCTACAGCCCTGCACGTTACGGAAAATGTGCATGAAGTCAAGAAAGACTCGCAGCGGATCTTGGCAGGCTTATCCAAGCTGATGCATCAAGAGGAGCTGGCTTCCCGAATCACCGTCATGGAACTGTGCGGCCTGGTCATTCGCACGAACCGGAAGTATGCGGAAATGTTAGGCAAGCCGATCGCTTTTCATGAATCGTGCGGCATTCCATTGGTCACGTCGCAAATTTATGCGCTGCTGTCGGTATTGAACAATCTGGTCGCCAACGCCGTGGAGGCTATCGGGCATGCGGGCCGGATCGAGCTTGCTGTTCATGTGGACGGGCGGGATCTCGTATTTCTCGTTGCCGATACCGGTCCCGGCATCCCGCAGGAGGAGCAGGAATGGGTGTTTCAATCCGGATACACGACGAAATACGATACGGAAGGGAATGCCTCGACGGGAATCGGGCTGACGCATGCGCTCGGGATTGTACATAGCTTGAACGGAACGCTAAGGCTGCTCCCGAGCTCCAGAGGGACGCGTTTCGAGGTAAGGATTCCTATCGATCAATTGCTCAGTAAGGAGGTGGTCGCATGCTCCGTTTCTACCTGATTGAAGACGATGCGGTCGTACGAAGAATGCTCGAGCGCATCATTAACGAAAGCGGGCTGGGAGAGATTGCGGGTCAGGCGGAGGATGGTCTTCACGTTTCGGCGGATCAGCTATACGGGATAGATGTCGTCCTGATCGATCTGCTGCTCCCAGGACTGGACGGCATTCGAACGATCCGGAAATTGCAGTCGGGGGGATTTGCCGGCCGGTTTATTATGATTTCCCAGGTGGAAAACAAAGAAATGATCGGGGAGGCTTACCAGCAGGGCATCGATACGTTCATCCAGAAGCCGATCAACCGCCTGGAAGTGCTGTCGGTCTTGAAGCGGGTGGCCAATCATATTACGCTCGCGGTATCGCTCCATTCGATACGCAAGTCGCTGCAGCTGCTGGATGAGAAGGGCAAAGAACAGACGGAGCCCGGAGGCGGCAGGAGCGAATCGGGCCTCGGCTACGGCACCTACGAGCAAAACAAGCTTGAGCAGAAGGTTCGTCAGATGCTGCTGCAGCTCGGCATCGCCGGGGAAGCCGGGGCCCCGGACCTGCTGCTGATGATGCAGTGGCTGCATCAGGACGAACGGGGGGAGGAGCTGCTGTTCGAGCTGCAGCTCAAGGAAATTTACATCCAGGTGCTGCACAAACTGCACGGTCACAAGGAAGACGACCCGGTCGTGCAGCGCGAGGTGCGCGCGATGGAGCAGCGAATTCGCCGCATGGTGCTGCAAGCCTTCACGCATCTGTCGTCGATGGGGCTGGCGGATTATGCGAATCCGACCTTCGAGCATTTTGCGCCTCGGCTGTTCGATTTCCAGGAGATCCGCTTACGCATGCATGAGCTGGAAGCCGATGTGAAATCAACGAAATGCCGGATCAACGTCAGAAAGTTTTTGTCGGTTTTCTACATGGAGGCGCTCGGATAAAGCAAGTCGAAACAAACAGCAATTCTACACAAGCCGGACGTAAAAGCTTCACGCGAAGACAGGTTGAGTATGTTATAGGTGATTAATAGCAAAGCCACACCCGTATACGCTGCGTATACGGTTTTTTTCAGTTGAACCAGAGGCCGAACCTCGCTCCAGAGAAGCAATGCGGTCAATAGCGCATACCCCGTGAGCAGCAGCGGGAAAAAACTTCAGATGAAAATTTAATATATAACACAGTTTATTTTAATAAAACAGTATTGAACATAAATAATTATTGTTATATATTTATATAAAATAATTTAAATGTTTTATAACATTAATACGGGAGGTTGTTTCCATGGAAAGATCAGGATGTCAAGGCAGTGAAGAACTGGAGAACCTGGCGTCGCACGGAAGTCCGAACGCGCTTCAAGCAGATTGCACCTGTGAGGAAACGGTTTTTTTACCCGCTTTCCCCGGTTTTTTTAACCATGTATCATTCTTTGCTGCTGGAGGCCGGGTGAGGTTGTCCGTCTTACGAAACCGCACGCCGCATGACCTGGAACGAGGTGGATGATCAAAGAAAAGCCCGTTTGCTTTCCTCAAGGAAAGCAAACGGGCTATTCGGGCGATACGCTTGATGGACAAAAGACAGGATGTAAAGTTAATTGTTATAAAACAGATTAATAATAAAAAAACAGTATTGCACAATGGTAAGTATTGTGATATAAAATATATATGAAATTAAAAACTGTATTAATACATTGGAGGAGGGGAGAACGACAATGGACTGTCCGAGATGTCACGGTAACGGAGAATTGGAGAGCAGCGCCGGGAGTGGAGCTTCAGGTTTGAATGAAGAGAAACATTACGGAGCGGACCGGGAGCGGGGAGCTTGGCCTGCCACCTGCCCCACCTGCGAAGGCAGCGGTTATTTAGAGGAATCGATGTAACTACAATATTAAAGGAGATTGATAACGATGAGTGATCGACAACAACAACAGGAACAATTGCAGGCAAGCTGGAGCTCCAAACGGTATGAAGGGATTACACGGCCTTATTCGGTTGAAGATGTGCTTCGTCTTCGCGGATCTGTCTTGGTTGAGCATACGTTGGCGGCTCGGGGGGCCAAGAAGTTTTGGGAGCTGGTCAACTCGGAAGATTTCGTTCCTGCTCTCGGTGCGCTCACGGGCAACCAAGCCGTACAGCAAGCGAAAGCCGGACTTAAGGCGGTTTATTTGAGCGGTTGGCAGGTAGCTGCCGATGCGAATTTGTCCGGTCACATGTACCCAGATCAAAGCTTGTATCCGGCTAACAGCGTTCCGCAAGTCGTGAAGCGCATCAATCAAGCGCTGCAGCGGGCCGACCAGATTCAACATTCCGAAGGCCAAAGCAGCATCGACTTCTTTCTGCCGATCGTGGCGGACGCCGAGGCCGGCTTCGGCGGACCGCTCAACGTGTTCGAGCTGATGAAGGGAATGATCGAAGCGGGGGCGTCGGCCGTTCATTTCGAGGATCAGTTATCCTCGGAGAAGAAATGCGGCCACTTGGGCGGTAAAGTGCTGCTGCCGACGCAGCAGGCCGTTCGAAACCTGATCGCCGCACGGCTGGCAGCCGACGTCCTGGGCGTAGAAACGGTATTGATCGCCAGAACGGATGCGAATGCCGCTCGCCTGTTGACAAGCGATATCGATGAGAACGATCGTCCTTTCCTGACAGGCGAGCGTTCGCCGGAAGGCTTCTACTATGTAAACGACGGCTTGGACCAAGCCATTTCCCGCGGTCTTGCCTATGCGCCTTACGCCGACATGATCTGGTGCGAGACGTCCGAGCCGAATCTGGAGGAAGCGCGCCGGTTTGCCGAGGCGATTCATGCGAAATTTCCAGGCAAATTACTCGCTTACAACTGCTCCCCGTCCTTCAACTGGAAGAAGAAGCTCGATGATGCCACGACGGCCAGGTTCCAACGTGAGTTAGGGAAAATGGGCTATAAGTTCCAGTTCGTAACGCTGGCCGGCTTCCACGCCCTGAATCACAGCATGTTTGAGCTGGCATACGACTATAAGGATCGTGGAATGGCTGCATACTCCGAGTTTCAGCAAGCCGAATTTTCCAGCGAGGCTCGCGGGTATGAAGCGACCCGTCACCAGCGCGAAGTAGGAACGGGTTACTTCGACGAGGTGTCGCAAGTGATTGCGGGCGGTACCTCGTCTACCACAGCGCTTGAAGGCTCGACCGAGCAAGAGCAGTTTACCCATTGAGGACAGTCGACCCAAGAAGGAGAGGAATCGGATGGCCGGTAAGACGCTGCCGACAGGCATACAAATAACGGGCGAGGTTTCCAGCCCTGAACGGGAACATATCCTTTCGGCGGAAGCGCTTGAGTTCGTGGCCGAATTGGAACGCAAGTTCGGCGGGAGGCGGCAAGAACTTCTGCGCGAGCGCGACGTCCGGCAGGCTCGTATCGATGCCGGAGAACGACCCGACTTTTTGCCGGAGACGGCATCGGTTCGGGAAGGCGACTGGAGCATTGCTCCGGTCCCTGCGGATTTACAGGATCGACGCGTCGAAATAACGGGCCCGGCCGGTGACCGGAAGATGGTCATCAATGCGTTTAACTCCGGAGCTTATGTGTATATGGCCGATTTTGAGGATGCCAATTCGCCGACATGGGACAACTCGATGGACGGTCAGGTCAACTTGCGGGATGCGGTCAACGGTACGATCCGGTATAGAAATCCGGACGGAAAAGAATACCGGTTGAACGACAAAGCGGCGACTCTCAAGGTGCGCCCCCGCGGATGGCATCTCGAAGAGAAGCATATTCAAGTGGACGGCAAGCCCATTTCCGCTGCATTGCTCGATTTCGGACTTTTCTTCTTTCATAATGCGAGAGCTTTGCTGCAAAAGGGCAGCGGACCTTACTTTTATTTGCCGAAAATGGAGAGCCATCGGGAAGCCCGGCTGTGGAACGACGTATTCGTCCATGCCCAGGATGCGCTCGGCATCCCTCAGGGCACGATCAAGGCTACGGTGCTGATCGAGACGATTTTAGCGGCTTTCGAGATGGACGAGATTTTGTATGAATTGCGGGAGCACAGCGCAGGCTTGAATTGCGGCCGGTGGGATTATATTTTCAGTTACATCAAAAAACTGCGCAAACAGCCCGACGTCATTTTGCCCGACCGCGGTCTTGTTACGATGGAGACGCCTTTCATGCGATCCTATTCGCTGTTGGCCATCCAGACCTGCCATAAACGGGGGGCGCACTGCATCGGCGGCATGGCTGCGCAAATTCCGGTGAAGAACGATCCGCAGGCAAACGAAGAGGCGATGCATAAAGTGCGCGCGGACAAATTGCGGGAAGTCAGGAACGGCCACGACGGAACATGGGTTGCGCATCCGGGGCTCGTTCCGGTCGCCCAAGAGGTGTTCGACGAGCATATGCCGTCGGAGAATCAAGTGGACCGCCAACTGACGGATATCCGGATCGCCGCGAAGGATCTGCTTGAGGTGCCTTTAGGCCCGATTACGGAGAAGGGCGTTCGTACGAACGTGAGCGTTGGCCTGCTGTATTTGGAAGCATGGCTGCGCGGATATGGAGCCGTTCCCATCCACAATCTGATGGAAGACGTGGCGACGGCCGAAATATCCAGAGCCCAGCTGTGGCAGTGGATTCATCATCCGAAAGGGGTGCTGGAGGACGGCCGCAAGCTGACGGCAGATCTGTTCCGCCAAATTCAATACGAAGAGCTGGCGCGTATCGAAGCCGAGCTGGGCGAAGATACGCTCCGCACCCGGAAATTCGACGTGGCCTCCGCGCTATTCACGCAGATGACCGTCTCGCCGGAGTTTGAAGATTTTTTGACGCTGCAAGGCTACCGGTATTTAGATTAACAGAACAGCATCCGAACAGCATCCTTTTGGGGATGCTGTTCTTTTTGCGCCAAGTATACTATAATTGTCTAAATATTATAGTACAGTTCGGTGGGGTGCGGAACATGAACCTGGGCCATTCGGAGCTCAATACGAAGCATGAGCAAATTACGAAATACATCGAGTCGTTGAGTGTGGGCACGAAGCTGTCCGTACGGAAAATCGCTCAAGAACTGGATGTCAGCGAAGGAACCGCTTATCGGGCTATCAAGGAGGCGGAGAACAGCGGATTGGTCAGTACGAAACGCCGGATCGGCACGATCCGCGTAGAGAAGAAAGAGGAGCCCCACATCGATAAGCTGACGTTCGAAGAAATCGTCAATGTGGTGGAAGGGGTCGTGCTGGGCGGAGCGGCGGGCATCCAGAAGTCTTTGAACAAGTTCGTCATCGGCGCCATGCAGCTCGAAGCGATGCTTAAATATATTGAAGCCGGCAACCTGCTGATCGTCGGCAATCGTGTACAAGCCCATATGTGCGCGCTCGGTCAAGGCGCGGGGGTCTTGATTACGGGCGGATTCGATACGACTCCGGAGGTCAAGAAGCTTGCCGACGATCTGGAACTGCCGATCATCGGTACGACTTTCGATACGTTCACCGTGGCGACGATGATTAACCGGGCGATCGAGGACCGGTTGATCAAGAAGCAAATTATGGTCGTCGAGGACATCATCCGCAAGGATTCCCCGGTCTATTCCTTGCGGCCGACCAATACGGTGGAAGAGATGCAGGAGCTGGTCGTGGAAACGACCCATACCCGTTATCCGGTCGTGGATGAAGAGATGAGACCGGTGGGCATGGTGACGACGAAAGATATCCTGGGGGCCAAGCCTTCCGAAACGATCGGCAATTTAATGACGCACCATCCGCTTGTCATCAGCGCGCGAACGTCCGTCGCTTCCGCCGGTCATACGATGGTGTGGGAAGGCATTGAGCTGCTGCCGGTTATTGATGCAGAGCGGCGCATGATCGGCGTCATCAGCCGTAAAGATGTCATGAAAGCGATGCAATACATGCAGAAGCAGCCGCAAAATGCGGAAACGTATGAGGTACAAATTTGGTCCGGATTTGAAGAATTGCGCGACAAGGACGGCAAGCTGTTCTTCAAGGGGACGGTGACCCCGCAGATGACGAATTTTGAGGGCCTGGTCTCGGAAGGCGTCTTGTCGACCGTCATCATCAGGGCCGCTTACAGAACGGTACAGGAGCAGAAGAAGGGGGATTTGATCATCGACAGCTCCTCCAGTTATTTTCTGGTGCCTTTGCAAATTGACGATGTGATCGAAATCATACCGACGATCGTTGAGCTAAGCCGCAGATTTTGCAAAATGGATCTGGAAATAAGAAGCAATGGGATTCGAGTGGCGAGAACGATGGTAACGGCGCGCATTTTGTAAGGCCGCCGTCCCTGGAGTTTCATCGATAAGGAAGCACTGGCCGATGCGCGAAGGCGCAATCGGCCGGTGCTTCTTTGGTTAAGACGCATACACCTTTCACGAATGTTATATAATAATGAATAAAAGTCTTGAACTGTTTCGAATACTGTTATATAATAAAACACATCAGATCAAAATATTATATGATAGTGGAGGGTTTTATGATGATGAAATCAACCCGGTTTCTAGAGACGCTCGAGCCCAAATGCTGTGAGAAGTGCGGACAATCGGTGGAGCAGCTTGCAGATTGTCACACGAACGTTTGCTTTCAATGCAATGAGTCGAACTTTTATCCGTTATCCCCGGTCAATACAAACAAACCGTTTCACACCGTTGTTTACGAATGAGGGAGGGTGCAGCCATCGCAGCCGTCCAAACAACAGAAGATCGCAACCCATGAAGCCAATACGGTTCGTGCGGGTGCGATCTTCTTTGTTGTTTTTGGGATCCCCCAAACGCAAACGAAATCGACAGCTTGGGTCATGCGGTATAGAAAAAGCCGGACTTTCCAAGAGATCGACTCTTGAAAAAGCCCGGCTAAAGCCATGATGGCGGTTTATACGACCGTATACCTTCGAATTACCTGCTGAAGCTCCTGCGCCGAAGCATGCAGCGCCTCGGCGGATGCATGAATTTCCTGCATGGTCGCAAGCTGCTCCTGCGACGATGAGGACACCTGCAGCGCATTGTCGGCGGATACGCGGGAAATGCTGACGATTTCGCCCATGGAGGCGGTCACCTGCTGCGTACCGGCCGACATTTGCTCCGCGGCCGCCGATACTTCTTGAATTTGATGGGCCACATGCTCGACCGCGCTCATGATCTGTTCGAACGCGTCACCGGTTTGCTTGATGACCTCTTGACCTCGTTTCGTTTCAAGTACGCCTTCGTTCATATGTACGGACGCATCCTTCGTTTGCCCTTGAATGTGTTGAATCAGCTCGCTAATTTGAGCGGCGGCCGTCTTCGTTTGTTCTGCCAGCTTCTTCACCTCGGAAGCGACCACCATAAACCCGGCCCCGTGTTCGCCGGCTCTAGCGGCTTCAATAGAGGCGTTAAGCGCCAGCAAATTCGTTTGGATGGCGACGTCCGTAATCAAGCTGCTGATGCTGCCGATTTCTTGCGATCGTGCGCCCAGCTCCTCAATGACCTTGGCGGAAGTGTCGACGTGCTTGTGAATATTTTCCATCTGCTTGACAGCCTTGCGGACAGCGTCGTTCCCTTTCTGCGCAAGCTGGGACGTTTGCGTTGCGGCTTCGGAGACACTGGAAGACGTCTCGGCGATCCGCTGTACGCCCTGAGCCATTTCTTCCATGGCTGTGGACGTTTCTTCCGCGCCCTTCAGCTGCGTATTCGCACCCTGGGCAACTTCCTGAATGGCATCCGTGATCCGATTGCTGGTCTCGGTCGACTGGGAAGCGCTTTGCGTCAACGACTGGGCGGAGACCGCCACCCGTTCCGATACGGTAATGCTCGTCTGAATGGCGTTGCGGAACGCCTCGGTCATCTGATTGAACGAGTTGCCCACAATGGCAAGCTCGTCCCGGGTTTGAAGCTGTACCCGCGAGGTGAGATTGCCGTTTGTCACTTCCGTGGCCGTTTGCTCCAACGCGGAGACGGCTCGTTTGACTGACAAATAAAAGCTTATAAAAATATAGAGCAAGGCGAGCGTGATGAGCAGACCCAACAAGACGAGCAGCGTATTCTTCTGATGTAAGCCAGTTAGCTTCGTCTGCAGCAGATGCTCATAAGCCTTCAGCTCGGTGTCGTAATGAATTTGAGTTTGCTTGACGAGATTAGACAGGTCATCGAATACCGCTTTGGGAGTCTGATCTACTTGTTTAGGTATGATGATCTGATTGTTTATCCAGCGATTCAGTTGGAGAACGAGCTGGTTATGCTCCTGCCAAGCATCGAGAAGTTCGAAGCTCAGCATCTCGTTCTCCGTTCGGAGCGATTCAAGGTTGCCTTTAACGTTGTCCATCGACGTGCGGATTTGGTCCAGCAGCGATGTCAGGGTTCGTTCTTCCGCGGTGAAAATCGGCGTTTTCGCCCCCGCGTAATGAACGGCCAGAGCACGTGCTCGTCCGACGCGATCCATCAGAGTGGGGAATTGGCGGACTGTCGAGTCCATTAAATAATAGCTGTCTAGCTGGGAATCGAGCACGAGATGCGACGCATTGGCGATTCGCGTGATGATCGCCCGGGTATCCGTCAAGATGGCACCGTATTGGTCCAATGCATCTTGACCCGTGAGGCTGACGCCCCTGCCTTTCAGTTCCGACCATTTCGATTGAAGAGCTTTCCATTGTTCCGTCGAATTCAAGCTCTCGCCTAACCGGCCATCCAATTCGTTCAGCCCGGCCACGATTTGATTCAGGGCTTCCTCATTGGCAGCTAATTGGGACTTCAAATCTTTATCGCCGTGTATGGAACCGACAATCAATGCGCGGTGAACATCGACCGCGATCAGAAAGTCGTTTAACCGGCTCACGTACTCCAGACCGACCTGCTTTTGCTCGGTGAGAGCGATTTCTTTGGCGGACGCGGACAATTGCAAATACAAGAAGATGCTGAGCGGTACGAGCACAAGCAGTCCGATTAATAAAAACTTACTGGCATATTTGAAGCGGTTCATAAGCCCGATGCCGGGGGTGAAAATAATGAGGAACTTCTGTCTGCGCTGAGTTCGATTACCGTTTGCCATGCTAATGCCCTCCTGATTGTTGATTGAATACATAAAAAAGAGACCAGCCATCACCGGTCTCCGCGCCAGGTACCAGAGCCGAGCGTTCGGAAGCTGGCTGGCATACGAAACTCCCGTTTCGTGAAGCCCCTGTAGCTTTGCGGCCTGCACTTTCGTACAGTGTGCCTTTTCGTGTCTTATTTCCTAGATCCAGTCGTTTATATGAGCTTATCATACTATTATGTAATAGAATTGTAAAGATTTGTAGAAAGTTGTTCCAAAATGTAGAAAGGAACGGAATTTAGTCTTAATGCTATCGTACAGAGTCGGAGAGCGGCGGCCGGCTTTCGCCGCCGGTGCAGGTCCGGATTTGCGCAGCCTGGCCGCTTGGGACGCGTCCTGCCGCTTTACTTCGCCTTAAAATGAACGACGGCGCTGTACGACAACTTGCCCGCATTGGGATCAAATACGGTGTGGTGCTGAACGGCAAATACGTCCAACATGAGCGCTTTGTTGTTTTCAATTTGCTGGTCGATTTGACGCTCCAGCGATTTCAAGTCGTACGCTTGAAAAAACTCCACCTTGTTTTCGATTCTTTCCAAACGGAACTCCACGGTAAATCCTCCTCGATCTCGGGTAGTATGCTGCTCTTATGATCACATCTTAACAGTATGCCGGGACGGATGCACGTACTTTCCGTTATCGGCTCCTCCCTCCGCGAACGCCTATCCCATCGCCTGCATAGGATGTAGGACTTCACGAGTCAAGGCGGGAGGGTGGTTTCGAGTGGATATTCAACTGGTTCCTCTGCATGGCGTGTACCTCGCGTTTATCGTTTTCATCATGGCGCTACTTATTATGAGACGCGACACGGCCATGATTTGCGTGGTCGGGATTTTGACGCTCGGCCTGCTGGCGACGGAAACCTTAAGCGGCTCCGTAGCCGGTATTTTTAACAGCTTTATTTATGCCACGAAGGAATTGATCGGCACCATTTTCATTATTTCCATCATCGTGGCGATGAGCAGGGTGTTGATCCAAACCGGCGTGAACGAGATGATGGTCGCGCCGCTGACCCGATTTTTGCGTACGCCGGCCTTAGCGTTCTGGGGGATCGGTCTGATTATGATGGTCACGTCCTTCTTCTTCTGGCCGTCGCCTGCTGTTGCGCTGATCGGCGCGGTGCTGCTGCCCGTTGCTGTCCGGGTCGGATTGCCGGCGCTGGGCGCTGCGATCGCGATGAACCTGTTCGGGCACGGCATCGCGCTTTCCGGCGATTATATCATTCAGGGCGCGCCCAAGCTAACGGCCGATGCGGCCGGTTTGCCGGTAACGGCGGTCATGGAAGCAAGCATTCCGCTTGTAGTCATGATGGGGCTTGTAACGACCGTCACGGCCTACTGGATGATGCGCCGCGATATGAAGAACGGCACGTGGCGGGACGGACTCGTGACGGGCGGCTCCGCTCCGGATAGCCTCAACGGAGCGGAAGGTATACCCGCAGCCGGTACGGTTGCGCTTCCGCTGCGCGTTAAGCAATGGCTGGCGGTACTCATTCCGCTGTTATTTGCGGCGGACCTTGCAGCGATGATCTTGCTCCGCCTGCAAGGCGGAGATGCAACCGCACTCATCGGCGGTACGGCGGTGCTCATTCTGATCGTCATGGCGCTGCTGGCTCATCGAAATCGGGGCTTGGAACAAACGACTGTGTATTTGATCGAAGGGTTTCAATTCGGCTTTAAAGTGTTCGGGCCTGTTATTCCGATTGCCGCCTTCTTTTACCTTGGCGATGCGGCCTTCACCGAACTGTTCGGCAACCGCCTTCCCCAAGGCTCGTACGGCATCGTCAACGACCTTGGCGTTGCGCTCGCTCACAATGTTCCGTTGAACGATGCGGTTGGTGCCCTCACGTTGGCCGTTACGGGTGCGATTACGGGTCTGGACGGCTCCGGGTTCTCCGGCATCTCGCTCGTTGGCTCGGTCGCGCAGCTGTTTGCAGGCGCAAGCGCCGCAGCTACGGCCACCTTGACCGCGCTCGGGCAAGTGGCGGCTGTCTGGGTGGGCGGCGGAACCCTTATTCCGTGGGCGCTCATTCCGGCGGCGGCGATTTGCGGCGTGAGCCCCTTCGAGCTGGCGCGGCGCAATCTGAAGCCGGTGCTGATCGGCTTGGCGGTCACGACGATCGTGGCGATGTTTCTGATGTGAGCAGGGAAACCGCGTTCCGGCAGCGAATAGATGAAGGTATATACTTGGGGATGAGGCTATGAATATAAAAAAAGAGCAGAGCTCTTCGTGAGCTCTGCATGTTTGCAGTCAAGCTATGAGATAATAAAATAATGGCCTAGAGGTATTCCCCTTATTTAATCACGCGACGTGCTGTTACGTAAGTCTTGTCCCAAATGCTGCCTTTAAAATTGGAAATGGTAACTCCCACGCCGACTTTATACGTATGAAGTATTTTTCCGTCGCCCATATAAATGCTGACGTGATTAATAACCCCGTCTCTGTTCGTATCCGAGAAGATTAAATCGCCCGGCTTCAACTTGCTTTTTGGAACATAGGTGCCTGCTTTAGCCTGGTCCCTGGACGAACGGGGAATGTTGATGCCGTTTCGTTTAAATACATATTGCGTGAACGAGGAGCAGTCAAAGGCTTTGGTATTTCCGGCTTTAGCTCCGAATTGATAACGTGTCCCGAGATATTGTTTACCCGTTGAGATCACTTTGTCCGCTACGGAAGCATTGCTTGCGACGGCCGCTTGAGCCGACTGAGGCGCCAAGAACATGCTGCCCGAAAAAAACAGGGAGAGGCTAAGGCTGACTCCCACCAAGGTTTTACCGAGACGGTTTTTCTTCGTGTTGTTCATCTCTTATTTCCTCCCTTTAGGTTGTTGTTTGGATACGGCTTGTCCGCAAGAACAACGATACCATATCTTAAACTTCCATGAATTACCGGCGGTCGGAGCGAAGCCCTTCGCGCCTGGGATGAGCCGCTACTATTAGAATTTCATTAGAAAAGTTTAATGAAAAATTTCTTGACATCGATAAATCTCAATATCAGGGGGAGCTAAGCATGGTTTCAAGCCAAAATGACTTGCAGGAAGGGAGTCCGGGGAATTTGGCCCAAACGCAGCTAACGGATACGAGTCGAGTCTTTGCCGGCATTAGAGGATGGCTGAGCCTGCCGGCTGTAGGCCTTGTTTATTCGTTGGCGGCAACGCTTGTCAGTTTGTTTATGAGTGACTCGAATGCTGCGGTCAACAAGCCGCTTTATTACTTTTCTTATACGTTAAGCCTGCTGTCGATTCCTGTATATCTGATCCTCATTGCGAAATGGTGGAAGAGAAGCCGGACGCTGCCAAACTTAATGAAGGCTTATTATCTCGTAAATATAGGGGCTAGCTTGATGATCGCTATGTATTTGTTCGCCGTTCAAAAGGAAAGCATCGATGAGATGAAGCTGGCGGCGAATACGGGCTTGACGGTAATCGTATCGTGGATCTGGATGATGTATTTTCATATATCCAAACGGGTAAAAGCTACTTTTACCGAGTAACGGTTTGATGAACGGAATTCAAGCCGTTAGAATCGTTTTCCCGCAAATGGGGTATACTCGTCGTAAACGTTGCAGCCGCGGCCGCCTCGGGCATTCGCTGGGGCGGAGCCGGATGCGCGCTTTGCACCTTTGTGGGGGCCTTCTGCTGGAGCGCCTGATTTAACAAAATGTTTACATAGTTCACGTATGCGGTTAACATCCGTCTTCTATCCTATACCTATAGACTGAAGTACTCTCAGGAGGCGGATCTCATTGAAACGTTGGCTGAAGAAATACGCTGCTCACCTCATGCTGCTGATCCTTCTGAGCTTGACCGCTATCCCGTTTGAAGCGATCGCGGGAAGCATCGGGCCTGCCGCGGCATTCCGGAACGAAGTCTTGCGTACGTCTACCGGGGAAGCGCCGCTCGTATCCGTAATGGAAGCTAAAGACCTCCCCGGTCAGCTCGTCACCGTACAAGGGGTCGTCGTGAAGAATCAGGTGCGAATCCGCGGCGGGAAGCGGTCGGTCCATATTCAAGACGAAACCGGAGGCATTCACATCTATGATTATCGCGGTCCCGATGCGAAGGCGGGGAATCGGATTCAGGTGACGGGCGTGGTTGGCGACCGCCAAGGCCTTCTGGAGATTCGTCCGACAGCCGCCCCGATTCAGGTGCTGCAAAAGAATAAGTCCGTACCTGCACCGAGCTCACTGCAAATGGCCGATTTGAATCATGCCGGACGAGCGGAAGCGTTGAAAGGACAGCTGGTAAAGCTGCCCGGACAATTGAAGGAGCTTCCTGCCGGGCCCACGGATGGCGTTTACCGCATTCCGGTCGCGGATGAAGCAGGGAACGTCATTACGCTGGTTGCGATGGAGGGTCTGCTTGATCTTCATGAGATTCGAGTTGGGGGCACCTATGAAATTACAGGCATTTTGAGTCAATACGAAACGTACGAAATCATTCCGCAGAGCCCTGCAGATCTGGTTGCGATAAATCCGAACAAATAGAACGACCTATTCAATGCCGGCTGCTGCTTCAAGCCGGCCTTATTTGTTTTTCTCAAGGAAGCTTCCTATAATGAAAGAATCACACGTTTACTAACTTTAGAAACAGAAGGCGGAATGAAGCAATGTTAACGGTTACCGGATATGAAGTGGAATTGGTCAAGGACCCTTATGGAATATTAGCGGGCAAGCGGTACGAGTTCGTCCTGGATATCGAGGTGCCCGAGGATGACGAATTGTACTCCGAACAGGGCCTGTATATTCGGGTCATTTATAAAGTCGAAGAAGACAGCAGCGGAATTGTCAAATACGAAATTTTCGAGCGAACGACGGAACGTTATCTGGAGTTTGAGATGGAAGACGATGAGATTGCGCTCGTGGATGCGTTTTGTAAAGAGCATTTGGCGCAAGCGGCGGAGTAGGATAAGGGAATGCCGACAGGCTCTCCCGAATCCCAAACCCGTTCGACCGTTTACAGGGCCTCTTCTTCGTTCGGATACCCCTGCATGCAAAAAGACTGCCTCTCGGGCAGTCTTTTTGCATAGGAAATTACGCTTCTATCGACTTATTAATCAGAACAGGCGACTTATTAATCAGAACAGGGAGTTGTCTCGTGCCTTGTACCATATCCGAATTGCAAAATGGACAGACGGGACTTTTTTCAAACGTGAAGTTTTGTCTCATCCAACCGGTGCAGCTCTCTTCGCCGCACAGCCAAATGGATGTTTCCTCAATGGGGACCGGATCCGGTTTCCTGTACAATTGACGGCCTCCTCCTCGGCATCATGTTAGCCAGTGCATTTCTTACATGATATGCAGCTTATGGAGTGTTAGACCGAAAACTTGTCCGCGAGGAGCCAGGTGCCCATTAAGCTTACGAAGTGCTTATCCTTTACGGGGCAGGGGTTGGACGGACCTGTTGAAACAAGTTGATCGTGAACAGGATAACGCCGATGACGACCAACAGTGAACTCACGATCGTGATGGGCAGGAATGCCATATTTTCGGTCGTAATTTGCAAAGCGATGCTGATCTGCATGATCGGGAGGCCGATATTGTGGAGCCAGAAGTGTGTTTTGGCTAATTTGGTTTGCCCCGCACCCGGATAGAAATGATAGATAAGACCGAATAAAGCCATCGAGACCCAGCCGAGCAAGTTAAAGTGAGCGTGAACCGAGGTCAGCCTGAAATCGTGAATGATGCCCATCACCATACCGAGCAGGACCCCCACCGTAAAATAAATCGCAGCCAGCTTCAAGTAACGTTGTGCCACTAAAATCACTCCATTTTCCATAGTCGTACTTTTCTCAGTATATGAGCCTTTCGTCATTTCAAGAAGTTACACGTGCCATATGCATCGCCCATTCATTGCTCGGTGCATGCCCTTTTTTCGAGGGTTAGAAGACGTCACTGTTCCGTATAATCTATGAAACTATTACCAAATGAATGGAAATGTATAGTTGTCCTCCGGCTTCATCTATGCGACATACTTTATATGAAGTGGGTTCAAGTTAATCTACTTGTATCGGCTAAAAATATGGAGGTGAGCAAAGTTGCCGCTAAACAATATTGTAGTAAACGGGGGGTTCGAAACCGGGTCGCTGGTCCATTGGCTATCGCTGAACGCGTCTATTAACAGCGCTAACAGCCATTCCGGGTTCTTCAGTGCGCAGCTGAATGGAGGAGGCTTAAACTCGTTCATCGTCCAATTCGTTCCGATCACGGCGGGGGATAATCTGGAGCTGTTGTTTTCGTTGGCCAAACTTGGCGCCCTGCCGAACCCGATCGTCAGTACCTCGGTTTCATACTACGCCTTATTTAACTTTCTGGGGACCGGTTTGATTGTGAATAACATTTCCTCCCGTCTTCCGGATGCGGCGACGGACGATACTTGGCTCGAAGTGTACAATGTGACGACTCCGGCACCTGCAGGCACGACGCAAGCGTTGATCGCGATTAATGCGCTGCCGCAAGCCGGAACGGCTGACGTACTGGTAGACGATGTCGAGGCTCTGGTGGTCACAGGTGCAGGGGGAGCGACAGGAGCGACGGGCGTAACGGGAGCCACGGGGGCTACGGGAGCAACAGGAGCCACGGGAGCGAAGGCGTAACGGGAGCAACAGGAGCCACAGGACCTACAGGTGCGACAGGTGTAGTAACACAAATTTTAAACCAGCAGTTTACAGATATTATTCCGTTTGATGTCCAAAATAACGTAACTCTAACACTGATCGCCACATTAGGTCCAGGTCAAAAAATAAAACTGGACGGGAATGTTTCAGGAGTTTTTGAGCAATCGGCTAATTCCACCCTTATCTATGGATTTAACATCTTCTTTAGGAGAGGCGTAACCATTCTTACTAATGAAATTGATGATGTAGTTTATTTCCTTAGTGGCGGTATTACCATTCAAGGTTTTTTTCAACAGATAAGTACGATTACATGGGTAGATGATCCGCCGCCAGGAACTTATACGTACACTTTCTTTATAATAGCCAGTACGGGTCCAGGAGTGAATTTGGCAAACAGCAACTTTGGGGAAAGAAGTTTCACGGGTACCATTTATAAAGGATAGACAGTGGACGGGCACTTGCCGATGTGTCTCATGATGAAGCAATGAAGGCAAGGAATCAGAGGAAGGGCTGGTAAGCAGCCTTTCCTCTCTTTTTTAAATCTTATATATAGTGTTAATAGAACCAAAAAATAGTTACTTGGAGTCAAATGGGGCTCTATTTTTCTACAAATCTACTAAACAATAGAGTAAGAATGGATGTTTGTCCTTTGGCATACGCCGACTCCATTCTCATTGTGGTGACATACCGTAAATTAAGTTGGTTCAAGGCAACATATGTGAATCGACTTAAATGAACTGGAGGTGAGTTAAATTGCCGTTAAACAATGTTGTTGTGAACGGCGGATTTGAAACGGGAACGCTGGACCCTTGGCTTTCGCTGAACGCGTCTATCAACAGCGAACACAGTCATTCCGGTTTTTTCAGTGCGCAGTTAAATGGCGGAGGATCAAACTCTTTTATATCCCAATTCATTCCAATTACGGCGGGAGAAAAATTAGAGCTGCTGTTTTCGGTGGCCAAGATCGGCGACTTGCCGAACCCAATCGTCAGTACGAGTGTTGCATATTATGATAGTGCATTTAATTTCCTCGGTATTGGCCTGATCGTGAATAACATCTCCTCCCGGCTTCCAGACGCGGCGACGGATGATACTTGGCTCGAAGTTTACAATGTGACGACTCCGGCACCCGCAGGCACAACACAAGCGTTGATCACGATTAATGCGCTGCCGCAAGCAGGAACAGCTGACGTACTGGTAGACGATGTTGAAGCTCTGGTGGTCAGCGGAGCGACAGGCGCAACGGGAGCCACAGGAGCGACGGGAGCCACGGGAGCGACAGGTGCGACGGGAGCCACAGGCGCAACGGGGGCAACGGGAGCCACTGGAGCAACGGGAGCGACTGGTGCGACAGGCGCAACAGGAGCCACGGGAGCGACAGGAGCAACGGGAGCCACAGGAGCCACGGGAGCCACGGGAGCGACAGGAGCAACGGGAGCCACAGGTG